>JBEIJP010000006.1:0-19736 GCA_040380245.1 Acidobacteriota bacterium
GGCAGATATCGAAGAGGGGCACCTCTCCTCGGCGGCGATGCATCTCGCCAATATCTCCTACCTGACTGGCCGGTCGATCGATTTTGATCCGGTCAAGGAGCAGATCCGCAACGACGCGGCGGCCAATGCCATGCTGCGGCGAACCTATCGGGCTCCCTTTGTCGTCCCGGAGAAGGTCTGATCTTGCTGTCCGGGAATCGCTGGAGATAGTTCGCAATCGAAGCGAGGGTGCTGCCATTGGAGGTGGCATCGATGGGCCGGGTCCCCCTGAGTTGGAAAGTTCAGGGGGACCGTTCTCCTCCCCCGATTCCACAGCCGGCTGACGAAGCGGAGGCGGCCGCTTCTGCAGCGAGGGCAACTCCTCTGTTCGCCGGGAATCGCTCTCTGGTCACTGGGAACCTCCGCCATACGATTCTGATTCGAGGTGGTGCGGACGATGTCGATTTTCTTCTCCTGCCGTCGCGATCGTGCGCCAGATTCCTTACCGGTCTTTGCCGCACTCTCATTTCTTCTGGCGTTTGGATGGGGAATCGTGGCCGAGTCTGTGGCGACAGCCGCGATGCAGAAGGCTGGTGGAGAAGCGGGCCGTGGGGGCTATGTGGTCCAGCTGGATGCCTTTGCCTCGCTCGAAGCCGCGCAGGGCCGACTGGAAGCGCTTCAAGTCGCTGGAGTGTCTGCCTATGTCGTCAAAAGTGAGCTCGCCGGGAGGGGAACCCTCTACCGGGTGCGCCACGGTCGCTTCGCCACCCCGGCGGAGGCCCGCCTGGCCGGGACAGCGCTTCAGTCCCGCGGCCTGATCGAGAGCTTCTTCGTCGCTGCTTACGAGCCTCCCTTGGCCTGGGCTTCCCCGTCCCCGCGGGGGGCGCGTCCGGCTTCAACCGTCACCCCTGCGACCACTCCGACTCCTGCCACCCCCGCCACCCCAGCCACCCCTGCCGGTTCTGGCGCTGCGGGAAACGCGCCTGTTCCGTCGTCTCCTGGTGCTCGCTCTGCTCCCGTGATTCGATACCAGGAAGTGGTCGATCCGGCGATCGGCTACACGTTCGAGGTTCCAGCTTCGTGGCAGGGGGGGATTGTCAGCGAGGGAGATCGGCAACGCAGAGGCATCGAGGCGGGGGCGACCTTCCAGTCCCCCCCCGACCGGGCCTTTCTCAATGTCGTCTGGAATGGACTCCCCAACGCGCACCAGAAGGAGAGTGAGCTGATCCTGACCACGATCCTCCACAGCCTGCGCGTGGGGGGGGGCGTCAAGCGGATAGAGGAGATCAATCGGCAGGTCGAGCGCCCACAGGGCCAAATCGTCCGCACGCACCTGGAACTTGTCGCGACCTTTCAGATTCGAGAGGGGGAACCACTGCTCGATTTCGAGGGGCGAGCAGTGGTTTTGCAGACTCCCCGCGGCGTCTTGCTCCTGGTCTGTTTCTACGGATTTGACGCGCCGCCCGAGACCGAGGCGCAGGTGCAGCGCATTGTCGCCTCGGCCAAAGCACCCTAGTCCGGATTCTCCCCCAGCAGGAAATTCCGGGTCTCCCGCAGGAAGAGGGCGAGCTGATCGTGGTGGACCCAATGCCCGGCCTCGGGCACGGAGATCAGCCGGTAGTTTCGCAGGGAGGTCGTCCGGCCATCCTCTTCCGGATTCTTCGCCCAGCTCTCCATCCCCCAGAAGAGGAGGATCGGGGCGGTAATGGCGCCGAGGATCTCCTCCGCGTCTCCCCGATGGTGCCCAACCGGTGGAAAGACCCGCACGAAATTGTCAAATTTCCAGCTGAGGGATCCATCCGGATTCCAATTGGTCCCGTGGAGGGTCAGGTTGCGCGCGACCTCTTCGCGCAGGTGCGGGTTGGCTTCGCGCATCCGCGCGACTGCCGCTTCCAGCCCCGGGTAGCGACGTGGGTCGCGTGTCTCCAGGTTCCGGATCTGCTCAATCCAGCGACGGTACCGCTGCGGAGCTGGTTTGTGCACCGCGTGGGACGGTGGAGGACCCAGCCCCTCGATCGAGACTACCTTCCGCACCCGCTCGGGAAAGATCCCGGCGTAGAGCAGGGCGACGATCCCGCCGAGGCTGTGTCCAATCAGGTCGACGGGGCCATCGGTCACCGCGTCGATCAACGCCGAGAGGTCGAGGATATGCTCGGCGATCGAATAGAGCGCTCCCGGCGCTTGCTGGCTGTTGCCGTGCCCCCGCAGGTCGTGCGCGTAGACGTGAAAGTCTGCACAGAGATCCCGCGCCACCCAGTCCCAGTTCCGCGCGTGATCGAGCCCTCCGTGCACCAGCATCAGGGGCGGTCGCCCCTCTGCCCCCCAGTCCCAGAGCTGCAACTTCAGGCGGTGCGAATAGAAAAAATGGGAGATTGGTTCCACGCGATTTCCCTCTGTCAGGTTTCTCTGTCCAAGCCGATCGAACGATTCACCTCATCCTACCTTCGCCTCCCCCCGCCCGGCAAGCAGACTCCTCTTCTGGCCAAGGTGCCAGAGGGCCGATCGCCCCTTCCTTCTTTTCCGAATTAATGGAAAAAGTACGATTTTTTGGATGAGATTGAGGGCAGGAGTGTCACAACAATGCGATCAGGAAGAATCCGAATTCCCCATCGAGATTTTTTAACTGTGAGAAAGAAAACTGCTTACGGAATGTTTCCATTCCCTGTCGCGTACTGTGCCGGTGGAGAGGGCATAGATTGTGCTTCATGCGAAATGAGTACAAACTGACCAATTCACGCAGGATTCATCCCTGTGCCAATTCTTGAGTACCCATTGGCAACGAACAGCTCCCCAAGGTTACGACGGTCCAAGGTTACGACGGAAGATCTCGGGCCCGTTGACTTTCACTGGGAACGAAGTGGGTTCGGGTATGGAAGAGCTCGATTGGGGGAGGGGAGTTGCCCGCACCCGATTGGTCTGGCAAACGTGGCAGGTCGGTGCGGAGGTCTGGATGGGGAGTCCGTGAGTGGCTTTGGGGAAAAGGCCCCTTCCCACTTCGGCCAGCCGCAAGGGTTTTGGCCCGTGTCCGTGCAGCAGAAGGCCGGTCGATGACAAGTTCACCCACGAAGACAAGAAGACAAGAAGACAAGAAGAGAGGAAACGACATGATGGGATGGTTGAGAAAGAGAGAGTTTACCCGAGCAACCCCTGCCAGCTGGGCACTTCGCAGCCTGGCCCTGGTAGCCCTTTTGGGAGTGGCTCTTCAAGCACAGATTTCGACCTCGCGCGTCACCGGGGTGGCCAGCGACAAGACAGGGGCGGTCGTGGCCGGAGCTCGCGTGACCTTGACCAATGAGGGAACCGGCGCCACCTTTACCGCGGTCACTTCGACGACCGGCGTCTATGTCTTCGACGCGATCCAGGTGGGGACCTACACCGTGACGGTCGAGATGGCCGGCTTCAAGCGTCTCGTGGCGCGGAGCAACATCCTGACGATCGGGGTTCCGTTGACGGTCAACGTCGAGCTGGAAGTTGGAGGCACCGAGGAGCAGGTCGAAGTGGTCGGCTCGTTCGAGCGTGTCCAGACCTCGACTTCGGGCAATCTCGGCGGACTGATCGACAACAAGATGCTGGTCGACCTTCCGCTCGGTCTCGAGTCGGGGACAGGGGGACGCAACCCCCTGATCTTTGTCCGCCTGCAGCCAGGGGTCAATACCGGGGCCAACACCGGAGGCGGTTCTCACGTCAATGGCGCCCGCGACCGCGCGTTCAACTACACCCTCGACGGGATCGACATCAACGAGTCGTCGGCGGGTGGCTCGGAGTTCTCGCCGATCCGGACCAATCCCGACGCCTTGCAGGAACTCCGCGTCATCACCAGTAATGCCACCGCCGAGTATGGCCGTTCGAGCGGCGCCCAGGTCGCCCTCGTCACCAAGTCTGGAACGAACGAGATTCACGGCAACCTCTTCTACTGGTATCGCGGCAGCGCCCTCGCGGCCAACGAATGGGGCAACAACCTCAACGGGATCGCCCGACCCTTTCTGCTGCAGCATCAGTTCGGCGGCGACGTTGGCGGACCGGTGATCAAGGACCGGACCTTCTTCTTCTTCAACTACCAGGGCCAACGTCAGGTGAGCCCGTACGTTCGGACCCGGACCGTCTACACTCCCCTCGCCAAGCAGGGCATCTTCCGCTACGTCGTGGGCGGGCGGAATATCAACGCCGGCCAGCCAGGGGCCTCGGTTGACCAGGCGGGGAATCCGACACTGCCGGCCTGTTCGACAACGGTGACGACCAACTGCATCGCCTCGCTCAACGTCCTGCAGAACGACCCGCGTCGGCTCGGTGCGGATCCCGCGACGCAGCGGATCATCGGCCTGCTGCCCAGCCCCAACAACTACAACGTCGGGGACGGGCTCAACACGGCGGGATTCAACTACAGTGGCGGCCGGCTCGATCCGCAGCGGGACTTCACCTTCAAGATCGATCACAAGTTCAACGACCGCAACACCGCCTTCGTCCGTTATTCGTGGGGTCAGCAGGACACGATCAATGACACGACCAACGCGGGCGAGCCGCGCTATCCGGGCCTGGCCCCGTGGGTCAATACCGAGCGGACTCCGCGCAACCTGGCGGCCAACTACCGCCGGGTGATCAACAACAACCTCGTCAACGAGGTGGTGGCCGGCTACAACCGCTTCACCTTCGACTTCATCAACCCCTCGGCGGACGCCGAGCCCTTCTCGATCGTCACGGTCAACCCGAGCGATCCGTTGAGCTTCAGCGTGGGGAACCTGCGGACGGTGACGACGGTCCAGTTTGTCGACAACCTCAGCTGGACGGCGGGCGCGCACCTGGTCAAGGCGGGAGTCAACTTCCGCTACCAGCAGCACAAGGACATTCGCGGCTCGATCGGGGGGCAGAACTCCAATCCTACGGTCAGTTTGAGCACGCCGGTCAACGTCGCCTGCCTTGGCGGAGCGTTTGGGGCTGGCGGAACCGCCGGCGTCAACGCAAGTGGGCAGGAGCTCTTCTGCCTGCCTGACACGGTGGCGGGGCGACCACTCTTCATCAACGCGCTCGATCGTCCCCGGATGCAGGGGCTGGTCAATGATCTGCTGGGCCGGATCGGCTCCGTCTCCCAGGGATTTGTCTCTTCGACGGACCTCTTCAGCTACCAGGCCGCCGGGACTGCCTTCATCAACGACGCGCGTTATCCCGAGTATGACTTCTACCTGCAGGACACCTGGCGCGTCCGCCCCAACTTCACGATCGACCTCGGTGTTCGCTACGAGGCGCGCATCACGCCGCGGGCGACCGGGCGGCTCTTCCGTCCCAACCAGCCGGTGACGGTGGGCGCTCCGGCGAGCACCTCGCTCCAGTGGGGGAGCGACTATCTCTACAACAGCGATCTCAACAACTGGGCGCCGAGCGTCGGGTTTGCCTGGGATCCCTGGGGAGACGGCAAGACCTCGATCCGGGCCAACTATCGACTGGCGTTCGACCGCAACAACACCCAGGTCATCTCCTCGCAGATCTACAACACGATCCCCGGGGTGACGCTGGGCGTGGTCGATGTCGCGCCCCAGTTCAATGGACCGAACGGGACCAATCGCCGGATTCGCGACAACGTGCTCTCGGTGGTTCCGCCGGCGACGACCCGGCCGATCGATCAACTGCGTCCCGCCGCCTTCGGTCTCGGCGCGATCACGGTGCTCGATCCGGCCTTCAAGTCTCCGACGACCAACGGCTGGAGCCTCAACATCCAGCGTGAGATCGCCAATCAGATCCTGGTCGACGTCTCCTACATCGGCCGTCGTGCCCACAACCTCTTCGGTGCCTACAACCTCAACCAGGTTGACATCTTCAACAACGGGTTCCTCGACGCCTTCAACGTGGTGGCGAGAGGCGGGGAAAGCCCACTGATGAATCAGATCTATGGTCGCGATACCCGGAGGACGGGGACCCAGACCGGCTCTGCCTTCGTGCGCAGTCAATTCGCCAGCGCCGTTCAGCTCAACAGCGTCGCGGCTGTTGCCGCCGATGCGGCGGGACGCGTGCAGGGCGGAACCCCCCTCCTGACGCTGGCCGGCTTGCCGACGACCTTCTTCCGTCCGTTCCCGCAGTTTGGGACGCTCAATGTCATCGACTCGAACGACTTTTCGACCTACCACTCGTTCCAGTTGATGGTCCAGCGGAAGTTTGCCAAGGGGGTGCAGTTCCAGGGCTCCTACACCTTCTCGAAGTCGCTCGACACCCGGTCGTTCGATCCGACCTTTACCGTCGTCGGGACCGGGAACGCCCAGTCGGCCTCTTCGACCCCCTTCAACATCTACGATCGCAAGCTCAACTACGCGCGGTCCGATTTCGATCAGACGCACTACTTCACCGGCTATGCGATCTGGGATCTGCCGTTCGGGAAGAACCAGCGCTTCGGGGCAAACGCGCCGGCGATCGTCAGTCGCCTGATCGAGGGATGGAACGTCAATGGAGTCGTCACGCTCAGCTCGGGACGTCCCTTCACTGTCTACTCCGGCGGAAATCAGATCAGCAATGTGCTGCAATCGACGGCCGACTGTCGCGGATGCAAGCGGAACATGGGCAAGGTCGACAAGAACTCTTCGACCTTTACCGGGGTTCCCGGCTTCTTCACCGCCGAGCAGGTCGCCCTCTTCACCCAGCCTGCGGCAGGGTCGATGGGGAATACGGGCCGCAACTTCTTCAATGGGCCGGGGCGCTTCAACCTCGATATGGCTTTTCTGAAGAAGACCTATTTCTCGGAGAAGACGAATCTTGAGCTGCGGTTCGAATTCTTTAATATTACCAATACGCCAGTCTTCGGGTTCCCGACGGCGGTGGTGACGAGCACCACCTTCGGACGGATTCGAGACAACGTCATCAACGAGGCGCGTAAGATCCGCATCGGCGCGAAGATCAACTTCTAGCCGGGAGGATCCACTCAAGCGTGGCGGGGCGCCCATCTTCGATGTACCGGGATCTCCGGTCAGATCGGGATGGGCGCCCGACTTTATATGTGTGAGGAGGGCGTGATCATGGGAATCGAGGAGCGAATCAAACGGCTGCAACAACGGTTGGGTCTGCCAGTGGATGGGATGCTGGGACCTGTTACCTTGACCCGGTTGGAAGCACTGGTCGACCAGGTCCTGGGAAAATTGCAGACACCGGCGGAGTACAACCTCGAATGCTCGCGCGTGGGGCTCGACCTGATCGTCGAGTTCGAGATCTCCTCGCAGGAGCACTATGAGCGAAGTCTGGTCCGTCCGATGTGGCCTGGGGGAGAGAGCGGCGTGACGATCGGGATCGGCTATGATCTCGGTTTCGCGACGCGCTCGCAGATTCGGTCCGATTGGCGGGCATTGCCCGAGAAGGTCGTCGAGCGGCTGATCGTGGCGTCGCGAGTCACTGGAACGAAGGCGCGGGATCTGATTCCGGGATTGCGCGATATTCGCATCCCCTTTCCGGTGGCCAAGGAGGTCTTCTACACCCGCAGCCTGGTTCAGTATGCCGTCGAGACCAGGCGCGTCTATCCTGGCGTCGAGTTTCTCCCTGCGGATGCCCAGTCGATGATGCTCTCCCTCGTCTTCAACCGGGGCACAAAACTGACGGGACCCAGCCGGACAGAGATGCAGCAGCTGGTCACCCTGGTCAAGGACGGGGATCTTCCCGGAATGGCTGCCCAGTTTCGGTCAATGAAGCGAATCTGGCAAGGGACTGGCCTGACGGGACTCCTGGCGCGTCGCGAGCGGGAGGCGGTGTTGATCGAGAAGTCCCGGCGCGAATACACCGCCAGCGAGATCGTCTACCTCTAATCCCACGGCGTCGCGAAATCGTGGAAGGGGAGGGCGTCCCGCTCACTCGAAGAGCCGCCCCTGTCGGTCCGTCGGCCGCCGGAAGGGGCTGGGCCTGCTCTCCCCTTCCTCCCTCTCCAGCTGAAATCCGAGACGGCGCGCGTGGAGGGCGAAGCTCTGTGTGATCAGATCCCACCAGGGACCATTGCCCCGCATGCGTTCGTGAAAGCGGCTGCGGTTGAGCGTCCCCCCTTTGATCTCCCGCAATCGCCGCTCGACCTTGTCGGCTTGCCGCGGCAAGCTCTCCCGCAGCCGTTCGAGGAAGTAGGGTTCGACGCTCCCGGGGAGTCGCAGCAAGGTGAAGAAGGCACGGTGCGCGCCGGCCTCCCGTGCCCGCTCGAGGAGCGTAGGAATCTCATGCTCGTTGAGTCCCGGGATGATCGGGGCGAGCGCCAGCCCCACCTCGATTCCGGCGGCAGCCAGCTCGGACATGGCGGAGAAGCGGGCCTCGGGACCCGGTGCAAAGGGTTCGAGGGCTCGCGTCACCTCGCGATCGAGGAAGGGGATGGTGAAGTAGACAGTCACGCCAGCTTCCCTCGCCAGGTTGGCGAGCAGCTCCCGATCTCGGCGGATGAGAGCGGACTTGGTCAGAATGCCGACAGGATTGCGAAATTCGAGACAGACCTCGAGGCACTGCCGGGTCAATCCGTAGTCGATTTCGAGTGGAAGATAGGGGTCGGAGGTGAAGGAGAAGATCAGCCGGTCGCCTTTCCACCTCGGTTTGAGAAAGGCCTCGCGCAGAAGTTCGGCGGCGCGAACCTTGGCGACGATCTTCCGGTCGAAATCGGTCCCTGCGCCAAAGCCGAGGTATTCGTGGGTCGGCCGGGAGAAGCAGTAGGTGCAGCCGTGGGTGCAGCCCCGGTAGCAGTTGACCGAGTAGGAGAAGGGGATGTCCGGGCTGTCATTGCCATTGATGATCGACCGGGTCGCCGTCTCTTCGAAGACCTCCAGCCTGGCGACGGGCGGCTCGCCGATCCATTCGTGTTGCGCGCTGACCCACGGGTTGGGAGGATTCTGGACATATCGCATCGTGGTATCCTTCCGGGCAGCCCTCCGGCAGAAAGGCAGTCTACTCCTCTTCCAGTCGGAGTACCAGAGGGGCTGGTCAGTGAGGGGCGCCACACAGCCGAGTCGAAGAGCAGACGTGGCCATACGAGCCATAGCCGTCAATGGCCATGGCCGGCCATTGACAGGAGGATGATCGCCAATGGGTATGCCGACTTTTGACGGTGGACGATCTGGTCCGGGAGGGGAAAGAGGGGCCTGGCGCAAGCGGATCCCACTGCTGCTCTCCTTGATGGGACTGCTCGGACTCGGCCTGGGAAGGATGGTCTTTCCCGGATGGGCACAGGAGAGGGAAGGCTCACTCGTCGAGCGGAGACGGGAGACGCTC
Source organism: Acidobacteriota bacterium (assembly GCA_040380245.1). Classification (GTDB taxonomy): domain Bacteria; phylum Acidobacteriota; class Blastocatellia; order RBC074; family RBC074; genus CAIOZW01. Next base: position 9,184 of record JBEIJP010000006.1, read on the forward strand.
CCGATTCCCACCCTTCCCGACGGGGCCACGTGGACCTCCGCTCCCCTCTCGCTCCTGCCGCCCCCGGATGCCTCCCTGGTCGCGCTGACGACATCCTGGATCGCCGTGCCAGGACCCGGACCGCAGGTGGAGTGGCGCACCTCGCTGGAGGGGGAGCGGTGGTCCCCCTGGGCTCCGCTGGAACTGGAGGAGGAACCGGTCACCGCGGATCCGAGCGAGCTCGGATTGAGTCGGAGACTCGAGCGGTCTGGGTCTTTGTGGGAGCAATCGCTGACCCTGCTGCCGGGGAAGACCCGCTACGTGCAATATCGGCTGCAGGGCGGGGCCTCACCCGCGCCGGCCCGATTGGAGGTGGGATGGTTCTTCCCTTCGCAGACCTCTGCCGCCGCGCGTCAACGAATCGAGCGGCTGGCCAGCGGCGATCGCTCCCCCGATCTGGAAGCGCAGACAGAGCCGATTTCGCCCCTCGGATCCCTGGCCACGCCGAGACCTCCCGTGATCACCCGCACCGAATGGGGTTGTCCCGATGGGCAGATTACCCGCCACGGGACCCTCCGCTACACCACGGTTACCCACCTGATCGTCCACCATACCGTCAACAGCAACACCTCCCCCGATTGGCCCGCGGTGGTTCGCAGCATCTGGAGCTTTCATATCTTCGATCGGGGCTACAGCGACATCGGCTATAACTACCTGATCGATCCGGAGGGGGTGATCTATGAGGGCCGTTCCGGGGGAGACAATGTCCAGGGAGCCCACTTCAGCGGCGTCAACGCCGGAACGATGGGCGTGGCATTGATTGGCACCTTCACCAATGGGCTCCCCTCTCCCAGGGCGAGAGAGAGCTTGCGGCGTCTCCTGGCCTGGAAGGCGGATCAGCGAGATCTCGTTCCCTACACCGCCGCCCTCCACGCCTCCTCCGGATTGTCACTCAAGGTGATTGCCGGACATCGGGATGGCCCCAGCCCCACTGAGTGTCCCGGCAACGCGCTCTATGCCTTTCTACCCCAGTTGCGCGTCGAGGTCCTGCAAGAGGTGACGGGAAGCGCTTCCCTGGCGACCGTCTCCGCCGCCGACTTCGCGGCTCGCCCCCTCGCGCCCGACTCCATTGCCGCGGCGTTCGGACGGGAACTGAGCCAGGCAGTGGAAGCCGCGACCTCGACGCCCCTTCCCGAGACCCTCGCCGGCGTCTCGCTGCGGCTGCGGGACGCTTCCGAAAGGGAGTTGCCCGTCCCCCTCTTCCACGTCTCTCCAGGGCAAGTCAACCTGCTGGTACCCGCGGAACTGGCGCTCGGGCCGGCGACGCTGCTGCTCTCTCGTGGAGGGACCTTGCGCGCCGCCGGCACCCTCACGCTGACCGAGATCGCCCCCGCCCTCTTCACGGCCAACGCCAATGGCCAAGGGGCCCCTGCCGCGCTCCTGCTGCGCCTCTCCGCCGGGGGAGCGATCACCTACGAGTCTGCCTCCCGGTATGACGCCGCCCTCCAATCCTTTGTCCCACGGCCGATTCTCTTCGGGCCTGAGACCGAGGCTCTCTATCTGGTTCTCTTTGGCACAGGAGTTCGGGCGAGAGCGGCTGGAGCGCCCTCTCGGGTTGTCACGGCGCAGCTGACGACAACTGGCGAACCGGGACTGGCGGCTCGGACCGGAGAGGCGCTCGCACCCCACACCACCTCGCTCGCCGTCACCTACGCCGGCCCGACACGCGAGTACGCCGGCCTCGATCAGCTCAACCTCCAGTTGCCACGCACCCTTGCCGGGCAGGGTGCCCGGACTCTCCGGATCACCGCCGATGGCGCTGCCGCCAATCCGGTTCTGCTTCAGTTTTGAACTACTTGCGGGATTCGAGACGATCGAATGGCGAGGAGATCCCCATCAGGGCAAGGAACTGCCGATTCTCCCGCAGCTCCGTGAAGTCTGAGTCGTTGAGCACTTGAGAGCGGAACCGTGGCTGCAGCTGGATACACCGCTCGAGGTGGACCAGGCACTCGTCGATGAGCCCGGATTGCAGCAGCGTCACCGCCATGGAATAGAAGAGGTGAGGATCGTTTGGATTGAGTCGCAGCGCCCGCTCGAAGAGAGAACGGGCCGCCTTGAGGTCCCCTTTGTTGAGCGCGAACACGCCCTGGTCGTAAAGCGAACTGGCCGTTTCGGGCGCCGAGGTCGTTGAGGCCAGCCGCTGCAGGCAGACTTGCAGGTAGACCTGGACCCGGGCCAGAATCTCCAACTCCTGGGGATACTTGGCGATCATATTCTCGAAGAGCGTCCTGGCTTCCGGGTACTGCCGGCGGTTGAAGACCTTGACGGCCTGCTCGAAGCTCTTCAGGGCAATCGCCGAGGGTTGGCGGTGCAGCGGCTCCACCGTCACACTGGGCGGCTGCGGGGGAACCGGCGCCGAGAGTCCGCTTTTTCCACCCGACCGGGCAGTCGCCTCTTTCGCCGAGGGGCGAGTCTTCCCCGAACTCTCGCCGACACTCTTCCTCGGAGAGGGGCTTTTGCTCTTGGCTGGAGACTGCCTGGTGGCAGGGGGCGTGGGGATCGATTTCGGCGGAGTCGGTTGCCTCGCCTCTTTGTCATTCGCCTTCTCGGAGGTCGCCTTTCCTTTTTTCTCGCTGGACGGAGGGGAGGCCTTCGGTTTTGTGGGGGATGGAGATGGCGGAGAAGCGGGGCGAACTGCCAGAGTCGACGGCGTCGTGGCCTTTGGACGCTTTGCCTTGGAAGAAGAACCGGCGGGTACCTCTTCTTTGGCAACGACCGGCGTGGGGGCGGGGGCTGCTGTCACCTTCTCCGCCTTTCCTTTTGCTTTTGAACCCTTGCCGACTGACTCCCTCATATTCGCTTCCTTTGCACGACTCAAAGCGATCGTCGGTTGTTTTAGGGACGGGGCAGAGGGGAGGTTCCGGCCGTCGTCACGGGAAACACCTGGGCCCTCCTCTTGAGAGAATCCTCTTGAGAAAATCCTCTTGAGAGAATCATTGGCCGCAGACGTCAGAAGCTGCTTTTCTGACCGGGGCATTCCCCTTACCCTCCGGCCAGCGATTGGGCACGCTCGCCGGCTGGAGATGTCAGGGAGGTTGACGCTCCTCGCCCTTTGATCCGCCAAGTACCGAGTTCAATTCCCCATCTGGTCTCTGGTCCCGTCTCTGGTCTTAATCTGGTAAATGTTTTCCTGTATAGCAGATAGCGCTCCTTGTGTCAAATTTATACGAATTTGACTCCAAAAGAGCTGGCGTGGCGTGGGGTGGAGTGCGTGATCAGGAAGAGAGGGATTTGACCATCAGGTAGCCGTCGCTGCCGGTGGAATAGTAGCGTTGGAGCCGCTGCGCGACCAGATACCCGAGCGATTCGTAGAGTCGGATGGCGGCGACGTTCTCGACACGGACTTCCAGGCGGATCGTCGAGATGCCGCGGCTGCGAAAATTGCGCTCCATTTCGAGCAGCAGCAGGTGCGCGAGGCCTCGCCGTTGCCGTTCCGGGGCCACTCCAAGAGCGGTGATGTGGCCGACTCCATCCATCTCGATGATCGCGACAATGAACGCGACCATACGGTCGTTCTCCTCCCGGATCTGGCGGGCAATCGTATTGGGATTCGAGAGAAGATAACGAAACGTCTCCCGTTCATACGCCTCTCCGTCAACGAAGCAGCGCAGATCGAGCTGCCAGACCTCATCCAGGTCCGCCAGCGTGATCGGGCGCATCGTTCCCCGAAAAGGGGGGACTGGAAAACGGCCGGCGATTGAAGATGTCAAGGGAAAGGAGCTCATATCAGATCAATAGCATGCAGTCTCCGTAGCTGTAAAACCGATACCGCGATTGAACCGCGTGGGCATAGGCGCCCAGGACCGTGTCGCGCCCACCAAAGGCGGAGACCAGCATCAACAGCGTCGACTGCGGCAAGTGAAAATTGGTGAGGAGGCCGTCGATGGCGCGAAAGCGATAGCCCGGATAGATGACGCGGTTGGTCGGGCGGCGTTCGGCGCGGATGGTTCCGTCTTCATTGACCGCGCTTTCGAGGGCGCGGACGGAGGTGGTTCCGATCGCGATCAGCCGCCCACCGGCTTGGCGAAGATCGTTCATCTCCTGAGCAGCCGGCGGGGAGATGTCGTACTGTTCCGCGTCGAGCTGGTGCTCCTCGACCTCCTCGACGCGGATGGGCTGGAAGGTGGCATAGCCCACGTGGTGCGTAATTTCGATGATCCTCACTCCCTTGTCGCGGAGTTGGGCGAGAATTGGCGCGGAGAAGTGGAGGCCGGCCGTAGGGGCCGCGACCGCTCCGCGCTGGCTCGCATAGATGGTCTGATACCGCGGCTCGTCGAGCCGTTGTGCCGGGCTCGCTTCCCGTTTGATATAAGGTGGGAGCGGCGTCTGTCCGATTCGATCGACGACGGCATCGAAGGCGCCGTCGGACTCGAAGCGCACCCGGCGACGGCCATCGGGAAGAACCTCGATCACTTCGGCGCGCAGATCTCCTCCGCCAAAGACGAGCCAGGTCCCCCGCTGGACGGAGCGGCCGGGCTTGGCGAGAACTTCCCACTCGACCACTTCTCCGGAGGCGCGTTCTCCGGAAGCACGGGTGGGACCGAGTGGTCGCAGCAGGAAGGCCTCGACGGTCGGGCCATCTCCAGTCCGATCAGGCCCCGCCAGCCGATGTCCGAGCAGGCGGGCGGGGAAGACCCGTGTGTTGTTCAAGACAATCCCGTCGCCGGGCTGTAGCAGATCGGGGAGGTCCCGGAACCGGCGATCCGTCCACCGACCCGCGGCTCGCTCGACGAATAGCATCCGGGAGCTATCCCGCTCCTCGAGGGGTTCCTGGGCGATCAGATCAGGGGGCAACACATAGTCAAAATCGCTCAATTTCATACGCGAGATCCAATCTTCTCTTTCCCTGGCCACTCTTCACCACGAAGAGCTGGCTGCCGATGGCGGGGCGTTACGGCGTCTGGGGAATCAACCCCAGGTGGTGGTAGGCGCGGGGAGTGACGACCCGCCCGCGCGGCGTCCGATTGAGCAGACCAATCTGGATCAGGTACGGTTCGTACATCTCCTCGATGGCCTCTTTCTCTTCGCTGATGGCGGCGGAAAGGGTGGCAATTCCGACCGGGCCGCCAGAGAACTTGTCGACGATCGTCGTCAACAGTTTCCGGTCGATCTCATCGAGCCCATACCGATCGACCTCCATGCGATTGAGCGCGTCCTCGGCGACCTCGGCGGTGATGGCGCCTTGCCAGATGACATCGGCATAGTCACGGACGCGGCGCAGGAGGCGGTTGGCGACACGCGGGGTTCCGCGCGCGCGTTCGGCAATGGCGACCGCGCCGGCCCGGTCGATGTCAGCGCCCAGGATCGCCGCCGAGCGCTCGACGATGACGCGCAGTTCGTCGACAGGATAGAAGTCGAGATGAAAGTGAATACCGAACCGGCCCCGCAAGGGTGAGCTGATCATTCCCGGCCGAGTGGTCGCCCCAATCAGGGTGAAGCGAGGTAGCTCCAGCTTGACAGACCGGGCCGATGCCCCCTGTCCGATCACCAGGTCCAGTTCGAAGTCCTCCATTGCCGGGTAGAGAATCTCCTCGATGGCCGGGTGCAGCCGGTGGATCTCGTCGATGAAGAGCACCTCTCCCTCTTCCAGGTTGGTCAGGAGCGCGGCGAGGTCGCCTGCCTTCTCGATCACCGGGCCGGCTGTCACCTTGACCCGGGCCTGCATCTCCCGGGCAATGATCGTCGCCAGCGTCGTCTTTCCCAAACCAGGCGGGCCGTTGAGCAGAACATGATCGAGCGATTCTCCGCGACCGCGCGCGGCCTGCAGAAAGACTTCGAGGTTGGTCCGGATTTTGGGTTGCCCGACATAGTCCTGCAGTCGCTGCGGCCGCAGCGACGGATCGACCGACCGGTCATCGGCGAGACTGGCGCCGGCCAGGAGCCGTTCCTGCTCTTCGGAGGATCCTGGCGTCGCTCCCTCCTTACGCGATTGCTTCATCAGACCTGCCCTCTTCTTTTCCAGACCGTGGGGCCCTCGACCAGCGGCGCCTCGTTAGCGCGCCAAAGATCGTAAGGCCAGGCGCAGCGCGGCGGAGAAACCACTGGTGGGGGCTTCCTGGAGCGCCGCCACGGCCGCCTTCTCCGCCAGTGCCCGTGGGTACCCAAGATTGGTCAGCGCGGAGACGAGATCGTCGGTCGTCGTCGCGGAGGTCGTCTCGGCTGGTTGTGTCGTCTCCGCCGGACTACCTCCCTCAGCGGCAAGTACCCCGACCCGGTCCTTCAGCTCGACCAGCAGCCGCTCCGCGGTCTTCTTGCCCACGCTGGGGATCTGGACGAGTCGGGCGACGTCGCCGCGATGGATCGCCTGCACCAGGGACTCGGTCCCCATTCCGGAGAGGATCGCCAGCGCGAGTCGCGGCCCGATCCCACTGACCCCGGTCAGCAGGAGAAAGAGCCGCTTCTCCCGCTCTGTCGAAAATCCGAAGAGCTGGAGGGCGTCTTCCCGGACGTGCGTGTGGACCAACAGAACGGCCTCGGAGCCAACCTCCCCCAACTCTCCATAGGTGGAAGCCGGAATGGCCAGCTCGTACCCGACGCCCTGGATATCGAGAATCACCTGCTGCGGTTCCTTCTGGAACAGCACCCCTTGCAATCGTGCGATCAAAGGAACCTCCTCCGCCGACATTCACCCGTCCTGGCGTCCGATTGAGGAATCGCCAGCCGCTTCAGCCTCTCCCTGAGACCCCTTCTCCTCCAACGCGGCTGCCATTATACTTTCCACCGGCAAGAAGATGAATCAGGAGAAGTCGACGGAGACGGGAAAGATGCAAATCTGGGATGAACGCTATGGTTCGGGCACGTATGTCTACGGGCGGGAGCCGAACGAGTTTCTCGTCGCGATGGCGGGGATGATCCCCCGTGGACGGGTTCTCAGCCTGGCGGAAGGGCAAGGGCGCAATGGCGTCTACCTCGCCGGTCTGGGGTACCAGGTGACCGGGGTCGACTCTTCCGCCGTTGGGCTGCGGATGGCGCAGGAACTGGCGGTCGAGCGCGGAGTCTCGCTCGAGACGATCGTCGCCGATCTGGCCGAGTATGACCCCGGCGAGGCCTGTTGGGAGGGCATCGTCTCGATCTTCTGCCATCTCCCATCCTCTCTGCGGCGCTCCGTGCTGGCGAAGATGGTCCGCGCGCTCGTTCCGGGTGGCGTGCTTCTGCTGGAGGCCTACACTCCGGCTCAACTTCAGTTCGATACCGGGGGGCCCCGTGACCTCGATCTGTTGGCCACGCTCGCCGACCTGCGCGAGGATCTGTCCGGACTGACCCTCGTTCACGCCGCCGAATGCGAGCGATCGGTCGTCGAAGGTACGCTCCATCGGGGGCGGGCCGCGGTGGTGCAGGTCGCCGCCGTCAAGCCGGATCGGGGCTCGATCGCGGCTTGATCGGGGACTCCCCGTCGCTCTGAGAGGACCGGAAAGGCTGATTGACAGCCCCGGCTTCGCTGCGGTATCGTTCAACGTTCCCGAAATGAAGTCTGGTCGTGAGGGCTGCTGCCAGCCTCTCATCCGGTCCCAGCGCCGATCGCGCCCATCGTCCCCAATGTGCCCATGAAGACTGAGAAGATCTCTGAGCTGACCATCAACCGTCTCTCGATCTATCTGCGTTGTCTCAATGAGCTCTCGGAGGCAGGCGTGCAGACGGTCTCCTCGAAGTTGCTTGCCGAGCGGTTCAACCTCAACTCCGCGCAGATTCGCAAAGACCTTGCCTACTTTGGCGAGTTTGGCGTCCGTGGGGTGGGGTATGTCGTCGAGGGGCTCCGCCAGCAACTTCGTGGGATCCTCGGCCTGACGACCACCCACCGCGTGGCCATTGTCGGCGCAGGGAACCTGGGACTGGCCCTTGCCAACTACCTCGGTTTTCAACAGGACAGCTTCCAGATCGTCGCGATCTTCGATATCGATCCGGCTCGGATTGGACTGGAAGTCCGCCCGGGATTGATCGTCAAAAGCCTCGAGCTGCTTCCGACGGTCATCCCCGAGCGGCAGGTCGATATGGTGATGTTGACAGTGCCGGCCGTCGCCGCCGAGTCGGTCCTGGAGATGGTCATGCAGGCCGGAGTCCAGGCGGTCCTCAACTTCGCGCCGGTTCACCTATCTGTTCGCCCCGGGTGTAAGGTCAAGACGGTCGATCTGTCGATCTCACTGGAGAGTCTCTCGTATTTTCTGGCCAACCCCTCGGTTGAGCCGCAGGAGGGGTAGGAGTTGATGCGTCACGAACAAGCCATCCGGGAAGAGATCGTCCGGATCGCCACGCGGTGTTATGAACGGGGTCTGCTGGTGGCGGGCGACGGCAATATCAGCGTCCGCCTCGGTCCAGACCGACTGCTGGCGACGCCTTCCGGCGTCAGCAAGGGCTGGATGCGCCCCGAGATGATGGTCGTGGTCGATCTCGAAGGGCGACCGCTCGAATCTTCTGAATACAAGGTCTCATCCGAATGGCCCATGCACCAGGTGATCTACCAGGCGCGTCCAGACATCCAGGCGGTGGTCCATGCCCATCCCCCTCACGCCACCGCTTTCGCCGTCGCCGGCTTGTCCCTTGAAAAGGCGATCCTCTCGGAGGTTGTGCTGACGCTCGGTTGTGTTCCGCTGGCCAGCTATGGAACCCCCTCGACGCGGGAACTGACCGATGCGATCGAACCCTTTCTCGCCTATCACGACGCCCTCTTGATGGCCAATCACGGCGCAGTCGCCTACGCCGATACGCTCGAGAAGGCGTTCAACAAACTGGAGACACTCGAGCACACCTGCAAGATCAGCTTTCTGGCGCGTACGCTGGGGAATGAGAATGTCATTCCCGGACGGGCGATCGAGAAGCTCTTTGAGATTCGTGAAAGAAGTGGGATGATGCGTCCAGAGGCCCGAACGGGCCAGGCTTGTGGGCTGGGCGGAGCGGCCGATCCGATCTCGGAGGGTCGGTTCGAGTTGACTCGGGACGAACTCTACGACCTCTTGTCGCAAGTCGTCCGTCTGGTTCCCCACAAACATTGAAGAGGCATGGAAGAGGCGTTAAAAGAGGCAATGAGGTTCGCTGAGCCCGGCTCGGCTCGAAATCGGTGGAGCAAGTCGGAGCAGATTGGGTCCGGCCTCCGTCAATCAGGAAGGAGTGGCAGCGATGGAAGCATTGGGAATGGTGGAGACCAAGGGACTGGTGGCCATGATCGAAGCCTCGGACGCGATGGTCAAGGCGGCCAATGTGACCCTGGTGGGGTACGAGAAGATTGGAGCGGGCTTTGTCACGGCGATCGTCCGCGGCGACGTCGCGGCGGTCAAGGCCGCCACCGACGCGGGTGCGGCGGCGGCGCGTCGCGTTGGCGAACTGGTCAGTGTCCACGTGATTCCGCGCCCCCACCTTTCGGTAGATGAGGCTCTCCCGTTGACGCTCGCTTCCCGCGGCGGCCGCTAAGCCGAAGGTCTCGTTGACCGGGACTGGTCTCCCGCTGGAACGGAGTGCGCGCAATGGTGGTTGGTCGAATCATTGGGAACATCGTGGCGACTCGCAAGGATCCACGCCTGGAAGGGCACAAGCTCTTGCTTGTCCGTCCGCTCAACCTGCAGGGGGGAGACGAGAGTGGCTATCTCGTGGCGGTCGATACCGTCGGAGCCGGGTACCGCGAAAAAGTTCTGGTCGTCACCGGCAGCAGTGCGCGAATGGCCGAGGGGTTGCGTGACAAGCCGGTCGACGCCGCGATCGTCGGCATCATCGATACGGTTGAAGTGACCAATTGACGCAAGGTTGCCCATTGCCCATTGGTTGCCCGTTGCGAAAAGCTATCCGGATAGTCGATGGACCCGCATGAACCTGCCCAACTCGCTGACGCTCCTGCGGATCATCCTGGTCCCCCTCCTGGTGGTCGTGCTCTTGACGCGATTCTCCGAGGACTGGGTGGGATTGCCGCAGCACATTGCCGGGGTGAGTCTCTTCCTCTTTGCCGCCTTGACCGATGTGGCGGATGGCTGGCTGGCTCGCCGGCGCCGACAAGTCTCCCGCCTGGGAATTCTCCTCGATCCGATTGCCGATAAGATTCTTGTCTCTTCCGCCTTCATCTCCCTGGTCGAAAACCGGCTTGCCCCAGCCTGGGCGGTGGTCATCATCCTCGGACGGGAGTTTGCCGTTTCGGGCTTGCGTGCCGTGGCCGCAACGGAGGGGTGGGCCATCCCCGCCTCCCGGGCTGGAAAATTGAAGATGTTCTCGCAGGTGGTGGCGATCGCGTTGCTGATCACCTCCTCGGTCAATGGCGGTCCTCCGGTCGAGACACGCGTCTTTCCGGTGATGATGTTCTGGACTGTTCCCGAGATGAAGGAGGCGCTCGATCACGTCTTTGGGTCGGGCAGCGTCAGTTGGCAGGATTGGCGAATGTTGCTCTACGGTGGAGGGCGAGGGCTGCTTTGGCTGGTTGTCATCTCGTCTTGTTGGTCGATGGCGGGCTATTTTCTCGCGTTCTACCGAAGCGCACGGGAGGCGATGCGGCCAGGCGACGCCACCCCGCCCGCGCCTCTCGGGGAAGGAGCATCCGA
>JBEIJP010000007.1:0-19467 GCA_040380245.1 Acidobacteriota bacterium
ACCTGGTGGTCAGTCAAAGCCGTTCCGAGACTGGCCACCAGGTTTTGAATCCCCGCCTGATAGGGGATCAGGAAATCGAGGTAGCCCTCGACGAGGATGACAAAGCCGCGTCGCCGAATAGCCTCCCGAGCGTGCGGGAGTCCAAAGAGGTGGTGCCCCTTGGTGTAGACAGCCGTTTCAGGGGAGTTGAGATACTTCGGCTCTCCCTCACCGAGGAGACGACCGCCAAAAGCGACCGTGCGCCCCTGCGGGTCCTGAATCGGAAAGATCAAGCGCCCCCGGAAACGGTCGTAGAAGCCGGCGGCCCCCTCCTTCAAGCTGACGAGGCCGCTCGTCTCGATCTGGGCACGCGACGCCCCTTTGGTCCGCAAGTGCCCCCCGAGGGCGTCCCAGCGATTGGGCGCATAGCCCAGGCGAAAGGTCTTTCTGGTCGTGTCCGTCACCCCCCGCTGAACGAGATAGTCCTGGGCGCGGCGCCCTTCGGGATCTTGGAGGAGACATTCTTCAAAGAACTCGAGCGCCCATTGATTGAGCTGAAAGAGATCCGCGCGCTTCCGGTCGAGGGCCTCGTAGAGGTCCGCTTTCTCGGTGACGGGAATCGCCAGACCGATCTTGCCGGCGATCGTCTCGACCGCCTCGGGAAACGAGGCGCCTTCCAACTCCATAACGAAGGTGAAGACATCCCCCGCCTTGCCGCAGCCAAAACATTTGAAGAACTGCTTGCTGGCGCTGACCGTGAAGCTGGGAGTCTTCTCCTGATGAAACGGGCAGCAGCCCCAGTAGTTGGCGCCCTTCTTGCGGAGGGTCAGGTAGTCGGAGACGATCCGCACGATGTCGGCCTGCTGACGGACCTCTTCGCTGAACCCACGAGGAATGCGCACGACGCTCACGCTCTACTTTCTCAGTTCAACGATCGTCGCGCCCTGTCCCCCTTCGGATGATTCCGCCGGGTGAAACGTGGCAACGTGGGGATGGCGCGACAGAAGCTCTGCAATCGCCCGCTTGAGGGCGCCGAGGCCGACACCGTGGACGATCCGCAAGCGATCGTGATGATCGAGCCAGGCGGCGTCGAGGAACTTGTCGACCGCGGCGGTTGCCTCATCGACGGTCCGGCCGATGACATTGAGCTCACTACCGATCGCGGACGTGTCGGCCAGCGAGACAGAGACGCCCCGGGGAAGAGCCACGGGCCCCTTACCGGTCGCCCCTGTTCGACCGCGGCGCGCCGGTGCGGGACGCTCGATCAGCCGCAGGTTGTCCCGCTTCTCGCGAAAACGGAGCGCGCCGATACGGACGACGATCTCGTGTGGTCCAGCCACTTCGACGACCCCCTCCTGCCCGAGAGAGAGAATGCGGACCCGGTCGTCGACGAGCAGCTCGTCGGGTTCGGCGGGCTCCACCGGAGTCAGGGACTCGGCAGGGGCAAGCCCCTCTCCTTCCGGACGGTTGGCGGAGTGGTCAAGCGTGCGGCGAACCTCGCGGGCCAGCGTCGCGGCCTCCGCCTTCAACTCGACGGTCCGGCGCTCGATCTCGCGCCTCGTCCGCCGCTTGTTGGCGGCGTCCTCGATGGTCGCGGCAAAGCGCTCGGCTCGCGCCGTGAAATCGGCGACCAGCTGCTTCATCGACTCCCGGAAGGCGGCCTCGCGTGCCCGATCCCGCTCGAGAAACTCCAGTTCGAGCCGGGCAAACTTATCGGCGACGGCGGCTCGCTCCTCCTCCAGCGCGGCCAGCCCCTGCTGCTGGGCGTCATACTGATCCTTGAGCCGGTGAAGGTAGTCGCTGGCGTCGGCGCTGGCCGTCAGGACACGACGCGCGGCGGCGTCGGTCATCTCGGTGGGAAGACCGAACCGTCGCGCAATCTCGATCCCCGAGGACGCTCCGGCGAGTCCGGTCAACAACCGGTAGGTCGGTTTGAGCGTCCGCTCGTCAAATTCGACGCTGGCATTGATGACCCCCGGCGTGGTCGTCGCAAAGACCTTCAGGCCGCTGTAGTGCGTCGTGACGACGACGTGGGCGCCGTGCTGGCGAAAGTAGTCGACCATGGCGACGGCGAGGGCCGAGCCCTCCTCCGGGTCGGTCCCGGTCCCGACCTCATCCAGCAGAACCAGCGCGGGCGGGGCCAACCGATCGCTCATCTCCCGGATATTGGCGATGTGGGCCGTGAAGGTCGAGAGGTTGGCGGCAATCGACTGCTGATCCCCAATATCGGTCAGCACTTGAGCGAAGACCGGCAGCTCCGCGTCGAGGGCTGGCACGTGGAGCCCGGCCTGGGCCATCAGAGCAAGAAGTCCGACGGTCTTGAGCACCACCGTCTTCCCCCCCGCGTTCGGGCCACTGACGACCATGACGCGCCGCTCCGCATCCATATCAAAGGTGATGGGAACGATCGTCGCCCCGGCCTGGCGCAGATTCTCCTCAAGAAGTGGATGGCGCGCGTCGCGCAACAGCAGCCGGCCGTGCGTGTTAATCCGTGGTTCGATGGCGCGCTGGTCGATCGCCAATCGAGCCCGCGCCGAGAGGAGGTCGATCTCCCCAATCACCGTCGCCATCTGGACCAGCGACTCTCGTTCGGCGCGCAGTTCCTCGGTCATCTGGAAGAGGACTTTGGCGACCTCGGCCATCTCCAATTCCCGCAACCGGACCAGTTCGTTGTTCTGCTCGATCGTCTCGAGTGGTTCAACAAAGGCGGTCTGCCCCGAAGAGGACATCCCGTGCACGACGCCCGCGACCGCGCCGCGGTTGTCATTGCGGACGGGGATGACATACCGGTCGTTGCGGATGGTGATGAACTCATCCCGCAGCGCATGGGCCTCGTCGGCGCGTTTGAGGATCGACTCGAGCGATTTCTGAATCTGGCCGCGAAGGCGGCTCAACTGATGGCGTACCTCGCGCAACCCCGGACTGGCAAAGTCCTCGACCTCCCCCGCGGGGGAGATCCGGCCGCGCATCCGCTGGTAGAGCGGTCGGAGGTTGGGCAGTGGGCTGGTCATCTCACAGATCAGCGGCAGGCGAGCCGATTCTTCGCGAAAGGTCTCGCGCAATCCGCTCGCGACCGAGATCAGGCGCAGGAGGTTGAGAATCTCCAATGGATCGAGCGCAATGTCGGCGATCCGCAACTTGGCCAGGGAGGGCTCCGGATCCGGCAGGTCGTGAAGGTCTAGCGCGGTCCCCTGCTGCAGATAGGCGACCCCTTCCGCGGTCTCGCGCAGCCGCCGCACGATCGTGGGGGCATCCCCGGACGGCGTAATCCCCGTGACCAACGCCCTTCCGAGGGGCGTGCGGACCCGTTCGAGGAGCATGGCCTTGAGCAGATCAAACTCTAACGTCAGAATCGCGTCCTGCATTCCTCTCCCGTTACGTTCTCTTCCGTTACATTCTCTTCCGGTTCCAGCCCTCGACCCGCCCTGCCGGCCCGGTGATTTTTACGTCCTGCCTTCGTTGCCGAGACCTGCCGCCACAACCCGCAACTCCGCGGCGAGTGCCACTGGAGCCTCTCCACAGCGACCTCCCTGCCAGGATCTTCCTCCCCAGCTCATTTCGCGGCGGTTCCCGGGGAGAGCAAGGACCAGTCTGGATATCGATCCACTGGCGCCAGAAGTGCTGCTGGAACCAGGAAGAGAGATCTCCAGGGAGATTGAGATATGGAGCAGCGTCAAATCAACCGATATTACGGACCTTCTCCCTCTCTGTCAATCACCCAGGGTGGCGCTCATACGCCGACTTATCCACAACATTTTTTGTACTTTTTGCCGGATTGACAGGGGCAAGGATCGTTTCGCCCTGTCTTCTCCGAATGGGAAGCGGAAGTTGAGGGGAGGGCATCGACGGAAGCAGGATAGAAGTGGGCGAGAGGCGGCGGAAAGGGCGCGGAGCCGATGCGGGGATCGCCCTGCTCGAAGAGATCCTCCAGTCGCGCGTGGAGATCGGGCCGCTTCCAGAGCGACTGTCGCCGGGCAATCTCCCGCGGACGGTAGAACCAGAGCAGGTCGCGACGAAAGAAGTCGGCCTTCGCCTGCGGGTCGCGGTAATCCCTGATCTCCTTCCACGGGCCGACCAGTTCAGGAAGAAGCCGCCCGGCTCGATAGGCAGTTTCGACCACCGGGAGGCTAGCGGACCAGTCGAGGTAGAGCGAGGGCGGAACGATCGCACTCAGAAACGCACGGTCGGTCTCGCCTTCATCCCGCAGACAGGAGTGGAAGAGACCAAGGATCGAGGCCCGCTCGGCTGGATGCTCGTGGGCGATCAACGCAAGGGCGGTCGCCGCTTCGACACGCGCCTCACTGAAGTCCGAATTGTCTACCCAGGCTCCCCGGAGCTCTCTGGTCCATTCCGTGAGGGGCCCGATCGCGGACGGGCCCATCTGGGCGAGCAGGATCGGCCAATGGCCCTGGAGCCAGTCATACTCGGCGAAGTAGGAGGGAAGGATCCCGTCGATCAGTTCCGGGAGAACCTGCGGATTCCGACTGAGGCTGAGCAGGGTCACCGCGTGAAAGACCAGCCAGTAGGCCCCGCCTTGTCCCTCGTACCAGGCGTCTTCGTCCC
The DNA here is from genome assembly GCA_040380245.1 of Acidobacteriota bacterium. GTDB lineage: Bacteria > Acidobacteriota > Blastocatellia > RBC074 > RBC074 > CAIOZW01. The sequence continues at coordinate 4,543 of JBEIJP010000007.1, forward strand.
GGACGATCTGGCAGAGCGTCGGAAGGATCGAATCTCCCGCCCGGCGAATATCGTCAAGGTCCGCGAGGGTCAATCGGTCCTCGGCGAGGAGCAATCGCTCGACCAGCCGATCGCTATGCCCGAGTGTCATCCCATCCACCGTCATCTCCCTCCGGCATCAAATATCCAGGTTCTTGACGTCCAACGCGTTCTCTTCGATGAATCGGCGGCGCGGTTCGACCTGATCTCCCATCAACACGGTAAAGATCTCGTCGGTCTCGACAACGTCATCGATCCGCACCTGCAGCAAGGTCCGCTTCTCCGGATCCATGGTCGTCTCCCAGAGCTGCTCCGGATTCATCTCCCCCAGGCCTTTGTAGCGCTGAATCGTCAGGTCCTTCTTGGCGGCGTTGAGGATATGCTCGAGCAGTTCGTCCCGACTCGCCACCTCTGTCTCCGCGCCACCCGAGCGAACCAGGAACGGAGGACGGCTCAGCACGACGAGCGACTTGGCCATCTCGACCCCACGCTGAAACTCGACGAGGGTCGCCAGCTCGCGATCGAAGTGGATGACGGTCCCGCTCTCCGAATGGAGCAGATCGAGCCCGTGTGTCTGGTGCTCCTCGTCGAAGGTCCGCTCCGCCTGATAGCCCGCGTTGCCCAGCACTTCCTCAACCTGGGCGATCAGGTCGGCGTTGGCGAAGATCTCGTGGAGCTTCCGCCCCTCTTTCTGAAGGAGGCCACCCGGCCCCGCCAGGACGCCAAAGATCAGATCGAGGGCACGCCGATCCTTGAGACGGCGCTCCAGCTTCTGCAGGTACCCGTTCAGCTCGACCAGCTTCTCGAGAATTGCCGTCAACTCGCGGCCCTCGATCGTCTCGCCCGTAGCACGGACCTCCACCGTCACATCTTCGGTCGCCTTGCGCATCAGGAAGCGGTTCATCTCCCGCTCATCCTTGATGTAGCGCTCGGTCTTGCCCTTCTTCACCTTGTAAAGCGGGGGCTGCGCGATGTAGACGTAGCTGCGAACCTCTCCCTCGGCGGTCTTGTGCTCGAGCAGCTGGGGCATCTGACGGTAGAAGAAGGTCAGGAGGAGGGTCCGGATGTGGCTGCCATCGACATCGGCGTCGGTCATCAGGACGATCTTGTGGTAGCGCAACTTGTTGATGTCGAAGTCGTCTTTGCCGATGCCTGCCCCAAGGGCGGTGATGAGCGTCTTGATCTCGCTGTGCGAGAGCATCTTGTCGAAGCGGGCCTTCTCGACATTGAGAATCTTGCCCTTGAGGGGGAGGATCGCCTGGGTCCGCCGGTCCCTTCCCTGCTTCGCCGATCCACCGGCCGAGTCGCCCTCGACGATGTAGATCTCGCACACCGCCGGATCCTTCTCGGCGCAGTCCGCCAGCTTTCCCGGCAGGTTGAGCGAATTGAGCGCTCCCTTGCGCACGATCTCCCGAGCCTTGCGCGCCGCCTCCCGCGCCCGCGCCGCCTCGACCGACTTGCCGACGATCGCCTTGGCCGCCGGCGGATGCTCCTCGAAGAAGTTGCTCAGCTTCTCATAGACGAACGAGCTGACCGCTCCCTGGACATCCGAATTGAGCTTGCCCTTGGTCTGCCCCTCGAACTGTGGCTGCGGCAGCTTGACCGCAATCACCGCCACCAGCCCCTCGCGGACATCGTCGCCGGAGAGCTGCCCCTTGAAGTCCTTGATCAGCCCGGAGGACTGGGCGTAAGTGTTGATGACCCGCGTCAGCGCCGAGCGAAATCCGGAGAGATGGGTCCCGCCATCGACCGTGTTGATATTGTTGGCGAACGAGAAGACCTTCTCATCGTAGGCGTCGTTGTACTGCAGCGCCAGCTCGATCGTCAGGTTGTCGTCAGGTCCGGAGGTCCCGGGAAGTTTTTCACAGTAGATCGGTTTGGCGTGCAGAACGTTCTTGTTCTTGTTGAGGTGGCGGACAAACTCGGCGATTCCGCCTTCGTAGAGGAACTCATGCTGCTTCTCTGTCTCGGCCCGCTCGTCCCGGATCAGAATCCGGACGCCTTTGTTGAGGAAGGCCTTCTCGCGGAGCCGCTCGGAGAGCCGATCGAACGAGAAGTCGGTGGTGGTGAAGATCTCCGGGTCTGGCTTGAAGGTGATCCTGGTCCCGTTGCGCTTCGAGGTGCCGGTCTGGGTCAACTTGGTCGCCGGGATCCCGCGGTGGTACTCCTGCTCGTAGACGCCGCCATTGCGCCGAATCTCCATCCGGAGCCATTCCGAGAGGAAGTTGACGCACGAGGCGCCGACGCCGTGGAGACCGCCCGATACCTTGTAGGCGTTGCTGTCGAACTTTCCGCCGGCATGGAGGACGGTCATAACGACCTCGGCGGCGGGTCGCTTCTCTGTTGGGTGGAGATCGACGGGGATGCCACGCCCGTTGTCCTCGACCGTCACCGACTGGTCGAGGTGGATCGCCACTTCGATCCGGTCGCAGTAGCCGGCAAGGGCCTCGTCGATCGAGTTGTCGACAATCTCATAGACGAGGTGGTGGAGACCGATATCTCCCGTTGAGCCAATGTACATCGCGGGGCGCTTGCGGACCGCGTCGCGCCCCTCGAGGACAGTGATCGATTCGGCCCCGTACTGATCCTGCCCCTCGGACCCGGCTGTGGACTTCTTCGCTTTCCCACTCGCCCCAACCACTTTGCCAGACTCGCTCTCGGTAATCGTCTCTTTCGCTTTCATAAACTCCCTATCGAATCACCAGCGGTCCCCACGCGCGCGGCAGCGGGACCGGGTCGTCCGCGTCGAGGCGGACTAAGGTAGTCTCGTCCAGATCCCGTTCTGACCAACGGCGGGACGCGTTCGGCCCCACCCCTCTCCCTCCTCGATCTCAAGAGGTGACGGATTCGACCCGCCCCGCGACCACTTCGTGGAGGGTCGCCCGTTCGCGATAGAGGGTGGCCAGGGAACGCTTGGAGGTAGAGACAATGGTTTGGGTCTTCTCCGCCAAGTAATCGAGCAGGATCTCGATCCTGGTGCGGTCCAGTTCGGCATCAAGGTCGTCGATCAGGAAGATCGGATACTCTTCAAACACCTGATAGTACACCTGAATCTGCGCCAGATCAAGAATCAGCAGGGCGCTGCGCTGCTGACCCGCGCTCCCGAAGCGGGCCAGCTCACGGCCGTCGCCGAGAATCTCGAGGTCATCGCGATGGGGGCCAACCAGGGCGTGACCAACGGCCAGCTCGTTGCGCAGCCGCAACTCAAGCCGTTCACGGAGCAGTTCGGCGTAGGCGGCGAGGTCCCCCTTCCCTTCGAGGGAGGACCGGTAGCGGACACGGATCTCCTCGCCCCGAAAGAGGGTCGGATCGACGGCCGCCTGGAGGCGTTGCACGTAGTCGAGCCGGGCGGCATGGATGACGGTCCCCAGCCGGACCAGCTGATCGTTCCAGGGCTCGATCAGAGAGAGGTAGCGGAGCGGGGTCGCCTCCTCGCTGGCTTGTCGGAGCAGGGCGTTCTTCTGCTTGAGCGCGCGGTTATAGTCGTTGAGGGCTGAGAGGTGCGATGGCTGGATCGAGAAGACGCCCCGGTCGAGAAAGCGGCGGCGCGCTTCAGGGGCTCCGCGGACGATCTCCAGTTCATCGGCGGTGAAGGCAATCGAGAAGCAATGGGTGAGAAAGCGGGCGGTCGCCTCGCGCTTTCCGTTGAGAAAGGTCTGTTTGAGGGCCCCCTGCAGCTGGACCTGCAGCTCGCGGGTCAGCCCTCCCCGATCGTCATCCCCGCGCAGGATCGCTTCGCGCGCCTGGTAGGCGATCGCGTCCCGCGGCGTCGTCGTCCGGAAGGAACGCGTCGTCGCCAGGAGATGGATCGCTTCCAACCAGCCCGTCTTGCCCTGGGCATTGGCCCCGTGGAGGATGTTCAAGCCGGGGGCCAGGGTCAGCGCGCCCCGCAAATTCCGAAAATCGACCGCTTCGAGCCGGGTCATGTGCATAGGCCTCCCATTCTACCGGATCAGCCGCCAATTGTCCGGTCCATCGAGGCCCCTCACGAGGAAACTCTCTTCGTCCACCCAAGCCAGACCGCGAGTTGAATCTTCCTCATCGGTCAGGTACCCTTCGGTCGGGGGAATCGCAGATGGCCGCTGACCGTCGACAATTTCTGACCGGTACGCTGCTCGCCGCGGGCGGCGGCGTCTTGCCGCGCCTGCCCCACGACGCTGCACTTGCCACTGCGCAAACCGTCACGCTGCGAGGCCAGATTTTTTGTCTGACCGAAGAGCTGGAGTCGCGGTTCCAGGTCGTTCCCGACTGCGAGACCCGTGGCCACGTCTACGCGTTACGCACGTCCGACCGGTCGACCTATCCCCTCCTCCCGACCGACAGCGCCGCCGCCGTCTGGCTCGATTCGCGCTTTCGCACCCGCGAGCTCCAGATCGTCGGTCGCCTCTTCCCCTCCCTCCCCTTCCTGGAGGTGATCAAGTTCCAAACCTGGCGGGAGGGCGTCCTCTATGACTTTCACTACTTCTGTGATGTCTGTATGATCCGAACGCACAAACCGGGCCCTTGCGAGTGCTGCCAGGATCCTGTTCTCCTCCGCGAATCGGTCCCGCAGTAACCCCCCCCTCAATCGTTACCTTTTTGCCACACTTTCGTTAGACCGCCAGAACCTTACATCGTTGTCAGGTATGCCGGGGCTGTGCTAGCCTCACCTCTTGTCGTGAGAAGGTCGGAGAGTGGCCATGGTGAGGTGGTCACGGCGTGGGTCAGGGTCCGGGAGGATCCACGTCGGGCGAGAAAGAAGACGATCGGGACCTGGCGGGAAGAGGGCTGGCCAAAGTGAAGATCACAGCGCAGGAAGAGTATGGACTGAGATGCATCTTGCAGCTGGCCAGGGGGCAGGGGCAGGAGGAGTTCGGGAGCGCGCTCCAGGTGCGGGAGATCGCCGAGCGGGAAGGGTTGTCGCTCGCCTACGTCGAGAAGATCCTCTGGACGCTGAGCCGGAGCGGGCTGGTCGAGAGCCAGCGTGGACCACGCGGGGGCTACCGGTTGACGAGACGCGCCGAAGAGATCTCGATTGGAGAGGTGATGCGCGCGCTGGGCGGAATCCCTTCCGGGGAGGAGATCTGCTCGCAGTTTACGGGAAACCAGGAGACCTGCGTTCACCATCAGGGGTGTGGACTGCGACCCGTCTGGGAGAGCATCACCGATTTTGTCCACCAGGTCTTCGACAAGATTCCGATCACCGACCTGTTGCGACAGGGGATCGATGTTCAGTACGTGCAGTTGACGGGAAGGACGACCCAGGAATCGAAAGAGGTCCCTCTTCCCATCGTGTAATCAGGAACCGCGTCACGAGAAGCCAGGGCCCCGAGGGGCCGGGCCAATCCGCACAAGACAGGCAGGGACAGGAGCCTATGAGCAGCATCGAAGCGATTGCCAACCAGGAGTACAAGTACGGTTTTGTCACCGAGATCGAGTCGGAGACCATCCCGCGGGGGCTCAACGAGGAGATCATCCGGACCATCTCCGCCAAGAAGAGCGAGCCGGAGTGGATGCTCGAATGGCGGCTCAAGGCCTACCGCCACTGGCTGACGATGACGGAGCCCGAGTGGGCGGCGGTGCACTACCCGAAGATCGACTATCAGGACATCATCTATTATTCGGCGCCGAAACCGAAGGAGAAGAAACAGAGCCTGGACGAGGTCGACCCCCAGCTGCCGGATACCTTTGAAAAGCTGGGGATTCCACTCCACGAACAGAAGATGCTGGCCAATGTCGCGGTCGACGCGATCTTTGACAGCGTCTCGGTCGCGACCACCTTCAAGGAGAAACTGGCCAAGGAAGGGGTCATCTTCTGCTCCTTCTCGGAAGCGGTCCACGAGTATCCCGAGCTGATTCAAAAGTATATCGGGTCGGTCGTCCCCTACACGGACAATTTCTACGCTGCGCTCAATTCCGCGGTCTTTTCGGACGGCTCCTTCTGTTACATCCCGAAGGGAGTCCGGAGCCCAATGGAGCTCTCCTCCTACTTCCGCATCAACAACGCCGAGTCGGGACAGTTCGAACGGACCCTTATCGTTGCCGAAGAGGGCAGCTACGTCAGCTACCTCGAAGGTTGTACCGCTCCGAAGTTTGACAAGAACCAGCTGCACGCCGCGGTGGTCGAACTGGTCGCGCTGGACCACGCCGAGATCAAGTATTCGACCGTCCAGAACTGGTATGCGGGGGACGAAGAGGGGCGCGGAGGGATCTACAACTTCGTCACCAAGCGGGGGAAGTGCGCCGGAGCCCCACTCCAAGATCTCCTGGACACAGGTCGAGACGGGCTCGGCGATCACCTGGAAGTACCCGAGTTGTATTCTGCAGGGGGATCACTCGATCGGCGAATTTTATTCTGTCGCCCTGACGAACCACCTGCAGCAGGCCGACACCGGGACGAAGATGATCCATGTCGGGAAGAATACCCGCAGCCGGATCATCTCGAAGGGGATCTCGGCGGGAAGATCGACCAACAGTTACCGCGGGCTCGTCAAAGTTCTCCCGAAAGCGGAGAACGCCCGCAACTATTCGCAGTGCGATTCGCTGCTGATCGGCAGCCGCTGCGGCGCAAACACCTTTCCGTACATCGAGGTCGGGAATGAGACGTCTCGAATCGAGCACGAAGCCTCGACCTCGAAGATCAGTGAGGAACAGATCTTCTACTTCAATCAACGTGGAATTTCGACCGAGGATGCCGTGAATATGATCATCAACGGCTTCTGTAAGGAGGTCTTCCGCGAGCTGCCGATGGAGTTTGCCGTCGAGGCGACGCGGCTCCTCGGATTGAAGCTGGAAGGGAGCGTTGGATAGAAGACGCACAGGGGCCACGCGATCGGCAATCCCGGAAGATCGGGTTGGCGGCGCCGCCTCGCAACGGAACAAGAACCTCTCCCCTTTGAGGGAGACCATTCGGAAGAAGAGAGCGATGAGCGACAAGATAACAGAGATGGAAGCGATCCTCCCCCCGGTGCCCGAGGCGGCGGGAAACTATGTTCACGCCGTGCGGACAGGGAATCTTCTCTACCTCGCCGGAAAGGGCCCGACGGCCACGGGTAAGGTCGGCGCCGAGTATACCCTTGAAGAGGGATATCAGTTCGCGCGAGAGACGGGAATGATCCTGCTGGCGGTGCTGAAGCAGGAGCTGGGTACCTTGCGCCGGGTGCACCGTGTGGTCAAGGTGCTGGGCATGGTCAACGCGACGCCCGATTTTGGAGATCATCCGAAGGTGATCAATGGATGCTCCGACCTCTTTGTCGAGGTCTTCGGAGATCGTGGACGGCACGCGCGGTCGGCGGTGGGGATGGGCTCCCTGCCGCACAACATCCCGGTCGAGATCGAAGTGATCGTCGAGGTGAGCGACGAGGCGTAGCCGCCGGGCCCACGGATCCAGACATCCCGTGAAGCCTGTTGGACAGAACGATTCGCATCCGTGGAACGAGTGGACTGAAACGAGGGAGGAGAGCTGCCGTGCTGGAAATACGCGATCTTCACGCGACGATTAATGGAAAAGAGATCCTGCGAGGGTTGAGTTTGAGCGTACGGGCGGGAGAGATCCACGCCATCATGGGCCCCAACGGATCGGGCAAGAGCACGCTCGCCAAGGTGCTGGCAGGCCACCCCTCCTACGAGGTGACGGGCGGCGAAGTGCTCTTCGAGGGGCGGAACCTGCTGGAGCTGGAGCCGGATGAGCGAGCCCGCCTGGGCGTCTTTCTGGCCTTCCAGTATCCGATCGAGATCCCCGGGGTGAGCAATGCCAACTTCCTGCGGATGGCCTACAACGAGAAGGCTCGCCACGAAGGCCGGGAAGAGCTCGACCCGCTCGAGTTCGATGACCTGCTTCGGGAGAAGATGAAGATCGTCGAGATGGAGCAGCGTTTCATCGATCGGGCGGTCAACGAAGGGTTCTCGGGCGGGGAGAAGAAACGGAACGAGATCCTGCAGATGGCCGTGCTCGACCCCAAACTGGCGATTCTGGACGAGACCGATTCAGGGCTCGACATCGACGCGCTGCGGATCGTCGCGCAGGGAGTCAACCAGCTCGCCTCTCCCGACAACGCGATCATTCTCGTGACGCACTACCAGCGATTATTGACCTACATCGAGCCCCATTTCGTCCACGTTCTCTACCAGGGGCGGATCGTCCGCTCCGGAGGCAAGGACCTCGCTCTCGAACTCGAGACGAAGGGGTACGATTGGATCCGTGCCGCCGTCGCCGGGGCCTGATCACTGGAACCGGGAGAGGAGGGACGCGAGGTGATACAAGCAGTGAAGGAGAAAGAGAATTACTCATCGGCGTGTCGTGCCTTCGCCAAAACTCGCGAGGGGCGCGACCCGGCCTGGCTGGGCAAGGTGCGGGAAGATGCCTATGCCGCCTTTCAGCGGCTCGATTTTCCCACGACCCGGCACGAGGCGTGGAAGTACACCAACGTGGCGCCCCTGCTCCGGACCCCCTTCCGGCAGCTCTTCGACCTGGCCCCAGACTCCCTGCCGGCAGGTCTGATCGAGGAGCAAACCCTCCCGGAGGCGGGTCAGAGCCGACTGGTCTTTATCAACGGGATCTTCGCGCCGGGGCTCTCCCGGCTGGACGCGATCCCGGAACGGGTGCTGGTCAGGAATTTCAGCGAGTTGGAAGAGGATGAACGGGCAATTGTGCAGCGTCATCTGGGCGCGCAGGCCTCCTGGGAGGAGGACGCGTTTCTGGCGCTCAACACCGCGCTCCTGGGAGACGGCGCCCTGGTCTACCTGCCGCAGGGGCAAGTGGTGGACGTCCCGATCGAGATCCTCTTTCTGACCACCTCGGAGGAACCGATCGTCTCGTACCCGCGAATTCTGGTAGTGGCGGAGGCCGGCGCAATGGCGACGATTGTCGAGCGGTACAGCTCGCGCGCCTCGAACGTCTACTTCACCAACGCGGTGACGGAGATCGTCCTGGAGCAGGACGCATCGATCGCGCACTACCGCCTGCAATTGGAGAGCAATCAGGCATATCATCTGGGAACGACGCGGGTGGCGCAGGCTGGCCGGAGCCGGTACTACTCGTTCGCGGTGTCGCTGGGGTCAGGGCTCGGTCGTCACAGCCTGACCGTCTCGCTGGCGGGGGAGCAGGCCGAGGCGACACTCGACGGACTCTATGTCGGGACTGGGCGTCAGCACCTCGACCATCACACCGAGCTGGACCACCGGTCCCCCCGTTGCCGAAGCGATCAGTATTACAAGGGAATGCTCGATGATCAGGCGCGAGCCATCTTCAACGGCAAGGTGATCGTGCGGGAGGGGGCGATGCTGACCGAGGCGCGGCAGCTCAACAAGAATCTGCTCCTCTCGCCGGCCGCCAAGGTCGACACACGCCCCCAGTTGGAGATCCTCGCCGATGATGTCAAGTGCGCCCACGGCGCGACGGTCGGTCAGTTGGAGGAGGACGAGCTGTTCTACCTGGCGAGCCGGGGGATTCCTCCTGGACGGGCCAAGGCCCTCCTCACTTATGGGTTTGCCGAGGATCTGATCGGCCGGCTGCGCATCGGTTCGCTCCGCAAGGAACTGGATCGAATCGTCCTCGACAAGTTGCATCAACAGCTGGAGGGAGAGCCTGTATGAAGGGAGCGGTCAGCGAGACACAGCACCTCTCGGGGAGCCCCGAGCCGTTCGACATCGATCGGGTGCGGAAGGACTTTCCGATCCTCCACCAGACGATCAAGGGGAAGCCTCTGGTCTACCTGGACAGCGCGGCAACGACGCAGCGACCATCGGTGGTCATCGAGGCCGTCGACCGTTTCTACCGGGAGCAGAATGCCAATGTCCACCGGGGCGTGCACCATCTGAGCGAGGTAGCGACGCGTGAGTTCGATTCGGCCCGCGTCAGGATACAGCGATTTCTCAACGCCGCCGAGTCGCACGAGATCATCCTCACCCACGGCGTGACGGAGAGCATCAATCTGGTGGCTCATTCCTACGGGGCCAGGTTCGTTGGTCCCGGGGATGAGATTCTGCTGACGACGATGGAGCATCATTCGAACATCGTGCCGTGGCAGATGCTGGCGGAGCGGACAGGGGCGCGGGTGCGGGCAATCCCGATCGATGAGCGCGGCGAGGTTCGGCTCGAAGAGTACGAGAAGATGCTCCATCCAGGGGTCAAACTGGTCGGCGTCGTTCACATCTCGAACGCGCTCGGCACCATCAACCCGGTGCGGACGATGATCGAGATGGCCCATCGTCACGGGATTCCCGTGCTGGTCGATGGAGCTCAGGCGACCCCACACGTCAAGGTCGACGTCCAGGCGCTCGATTGCGACTTCTACGCCTTCTCGGGGCATAAGCTCTGCGGACCAACCGGGGTGGGGGTACTCTACGGCAAGACGCGCTGGCTCGAAGCGATGCCGCCCTTCATGGGCGGTGGCGACATGATCCTCTCGGTCAGCTTCGAGAAGACGACCTACAACGCGCTGCCCTACAAGTTCGAAGCGGGAACGCCGCCGATTGCCAGCGTCATTGGTCTCGGTGCGGCGATCGATTATATCAACGCGCTCGGGTTCGAGCGGATCACGGCCCACGAGACGGAGCTGCTCGCGTATGCGACCGAGACAGTCGGCGCGATTCCGGGCCTGCGGATCATTGGAACGGCGCGGGAGAAGGCCGGGGTGCTGTCCTTCATTCTCGACGAGATCCATCCTCACGACATCGGGACGCTCCTCGACCAGGAGGGGGTCGCCGTCCGGGCGGGCCACCACTGCGCACAACCGGCGATGAAGTTCTTCGGGGTTCCCGCGACCACCCGTGCGTCGTTCGCCTTCTACAACACCCGGGAAGAGGTCGACGCTCTCGTCAATGCCCTTCACAAGGTCAAACAGATCTTCAGTCTGTGACGGAGCAAGTTTTCAGCGCCGGGAGACCGACCGTCTTCATCCGACGGAGCCGATGGAACGCTTATGGCAGAGAGTAGCGAGCTGTATCAACAGGTGATTCTGGACCACAACCGCAAGCCGCGGAACTTTGGTGTTCTGCCGACGGCCAATCGCGAGCAGATGGGTCACAACCCGCTCTGCGGCGATGAACTGACGGTCTATCTCGAACTGGATGGTGAGACGATCCGCGACATCTCCTTCCAGGGGAGCGGTTGCGCCATCTCCAAGGCATCCGCTTCGATGATGACCGCGGCGGTCAAAGGCAAGACGATCGCCGAGGCGGAGACCCTCTTCGGGGAGTTTCATCGGATGGTCAAGGGAGAGATGGACCCGGCGGCGACCGATCATCATCTGGGCCGGTTGACGATCCTCGCAGGTGTCCGAGAGTTTCCGGCGCGCGTCAAATGCGCCAGTCTCTCCTGGCACACGCTCCATGCCGCGCTCGAAGGTCGGGAAGAGGCGCTGCTGATCGAAGAGTAGGTCAGGACCACTCTTCCGACAGTCAGACCAGTCCGAGACGCGTCAGTTCCTGGAGGACGGCTTCGCGCGGCAAGGCCCCGATCAGGCGTCTCAGTTCCCTTCCCTGTGACAAGATCAAGATCGTCGGCAGGCTGGTGATCCGCAGATCGCTGGCCGTCCGCGGGTTCTCGTCGACGTTGAGTTTGGCGACCCGGACCCGGCCAGCCAGTTCCGAAGAGAGCTGATCGATGATCGGGGCGATCATCAGGCACGGCCCACACCATCCCGCCCAGCAATCGAGCAGAACCGGGAGGGGGGAGCGCTTGACGACCTCCTCGAAGGTCTGATCCGTGGCGATCCGGGGAGACTCGCTGCCAGGCGGTCGACCTTCCGGGAAGAGCGGAGTCCGACACTCGCCGCAAATCGGGACGCGGCGGCTCACCGAAGGAGTTTGACGAACCCGATTGATCGCTCCGCAGGCGGTACACCGCCACAATCGAAACTCCGAGGTGGAGCCCTGCTCGCCAGCTCCCATTCTGCCCTCCTTCTCTGCCGCTCAGTCGCCAGCTCCCCGTCGGCTTCAGGCGTGAAAGTCGATCAACCGCAAGCAATCCATCGACAAGTCGAAGAGGTGGGTACAGCCAGTGGCCCCACCGATCTGCTCGGCGAACTGCGAGACGTACGCCGCGGTGACCCGCAGCCCCTCGAGTCCGGCCGTCCGTTGATGGGGCTTCTCACAAAGTCCGTGATAGGGCAGGCGCTCTCCGGTGCTTCGCGCGTGACAGATGGTCCCATCCGGGAGCATGTCGAAGGTGATCCGGATGTCGTGCACCCGGTCCTCCATCCAATTCTCGAAGTGGTAACGGCCAGTCGTCGCGGTGTCGGCCTCAGTAGAGATTGTCAGCCGCTTGGTTCGCCAAAAGACGCGATCGGTGCCCGGCTGGGCGCGTGAGACAGTGGGATCGAAGCCACAGCGGACCGCCCCCTCGCGAAAGGTCGTCTCCGACTCGTCTCGGTAGGTATAACAGGAGTTGGCCAGCTCCTGCATATAGGCCCGGTCTTTGCTCCAGGAGAGGAGGGGGAGGGAGGTGTCAGGACCGAGCGTGTCCTTGACGTGCGCCTCGAGTTCGCGTGGGACCTGGTAGATCTGTTGACCGGCGCGCGCCATCTCGATGGCGAGGAGCAGGTGCTCCCGGTTCCCTGGCGCGTGCCCCAGCTGGTGGAGAACTCGCGAAGTGAATCCCCGTCCGATCGAGAGACCGCCCAGCCCCTGATACGCCCGACAGAGATCCGGGGAGAAGCGCTCCCCTTCCCCAGCCAGGTAGCGGGCCTTGGCCTCCAAAATCTGGTAGGCGGGCGACTCCCTGGTCGGCGTGCGAAGCAGCCACTCGTGTTCGAGATCGAAGCGATGGTCGCGCATGCGACCTCGGACGATCAATTCAGTTTCTGACAGACAATCGACCTCTCCGCTGAAATACCGGTGATAAGACGTACCCGCCAACGGCACGTGAAGATCAAAAAGCTTGTGGGACGAGTGGACTTCGTCCAGATTCATCGAGTTCTTCTCCTCTCCTCCGCTCCGCGCGGTCTGACAGACGCCACGCGTTCAGGGGCATCTCTTGAGAACAGATCAAAGGTAGTACCGGACAAGCCACTCGACGACACAGGCAGGCTTCTCCGCTCCCTCCCGCTCGACGGTGACCGACCACGTCGCCTGCTCTCCTCCCTCGAATGGTTCGAGGCGCAGGAGCGCGATGCGCAGCCGAATGCGGGATCCAGCAGGGACCGGGGAGACGAACCGCACGCGGTTGAGCCCGTAGTTGATCCCCATCCGCATCGGGAAGGCGAGCTGGACCGCCTGGCTGTGAAAGTGGGAGAGGAGCGAGAGCGTCAGGAAGCCGTGCGCGATGGTTGTACCAAAGGGCGATTCCGTCCGGGCCCGCTCCGGATCGATATGGATCCACTGGTGGTCCCCAGTCGCGTCGGCAAAAAGGCCGATCTGCTCCTGAGTAACTTCGTGCCAGTCTCCGATGATCACTTCGCCCTCGCCAGGTCCCGCCCCTCCCACGAGAGATCGCAACTCTTCCAGGGTTTGAATCCGCCGCTGCGCCATACGGTATCTCCTTTTCAGATCTGTCCCGGTTCCTTCCCCGCTCAGACCAACCCAGACCGGTTACGGGAGGGGAGCCAGGTCACGCCTTCTCGCTGACCACGATGATCGAACATTGAGATTGTAAGGACCGCCCGGGGGTAGACTCAAGCGCGGACCGCGATTGTCTGATCGGAGAGTTCTGCACGAGGTACTTCCCTTTTGGGGCGGAAATCTTTTACTATACGAGGTCCAAAACCAATCCTGGCCAGGTCGGTCAAGTGGCCAAGGGGTCGAGGAAGAACACTTCCATCATTGGCAACAGTCAGAGGTCAGGGAGAGCGTCAGAGACGCGGGAAGCAGGAACGATACTCGATATGGGATTTGCGACGCTTGCGATTCACGCCGGGCAGGAACCGGATCCTTCGACGGGAGCGGTGACAGTCCCGATCTATCAGACGTCGACCTATGTGCACGAGGCCCTCGGCCAGCACAAGGGATTCGAGTACGCACGGACAGCCAATCCAACCCGCCTGGCCCTGGAACGAAATCTGGCGGCATTGGAAGGGGGGCGGGCGGCCCACTGCTTCGCCTCCGGGATGGCGGCGATCGACACCATCCTCCGCCTGCTCCAGTCCGGGGACCACGTCATCGTCTCGGAGAACACCTACGGGGGGACCTACCGGCTCTTCGAGCGGGTCTTGCGGCAGTTTGGGCTCGACTTCGGCTACGTCGACACGACGGAAGCGGCCGCAGTCGAGGCGGCCTGGCGTGCCAACACCCGAATGGTCTTTGTCGAGACCCCGACCAATCCCCTGATGGCGATCGCCGATCTGGAGGGAATCGCCCGGCTGACAAAGAGTCGGGAAGCCCGGCTGGTCGTCGACAACACCTTTCTCAGCCCGTACCTGTTGCGTCCGATCGAGTGGGGAGCCGATCTGGTCCTCCACTCGACGACGAAGTACCTCAATGGCCACAGCGACAGCGTCGGCGGAGTGGTCATCACCACCCGGAAAGAGGACGAGGAACGGATCGGCTTCCTCCAAAATGCCGTTGGGGCGATCCTTTCTCCTTTTGACGCTTTTCTGATTATGCGAGGAACGAAGACGCTGGCGTTGCGCATGCGCCAGCACGACGAGAATGGTCGACAGGTGGCAGAGTTTCTCGCCAGCCATCCGAAAGTCGAACGGGTCTTCTACCCCGGCCTGCCGAGCCATCCGCAGCACGCCCGGGCGCGCCATCTGCAGGCGGGCTTTGGCGGAATGATCTCCTTCGAAACCGGGTCGCTCGACGCCGCCCGAACCGTCTTGAACAATGTCCGGCTGTGTGCGTTGGCGGAGAGTTTGGGGGGGGTCGAGTCCCTCATCTGCCATCCCGCCAGTATGACCCACGCCTCGGTTCCAGAGTCCCAGCGCCTCAAGCTGGGAATTACCGACGGCCTTGTCCGTGTCTCGGTGGGAATTGAGGATGTGGACGACATCC
>JBEIJP010000008.1:0-18976 GCA_040380245.1 Acidobacteriota bacterium
CGCAGCGATATACTCATGTATGGCGTCGGATGACGTAAAGCCGGCATACCGATACGAGAGAATAAATCCGGAAAGCATGAAGAAGAGAGTCATCGCCAGAACTCCCTGATCAAGCAGCGGTTGGATGACGGCGACGATGCTCAAACTCCCGAAATTGATGCTGGCGTGAAAGAACAACACCCACGTCGCGGCAAAAAAGCGAAGGCCATTTATCGCGAAAAACTCTCGTTTGGGATTTATGACATCGATGGAACACTCACGGGAATCCTTCGTTTCGTAAAACATACTACGTGATCCTTCAGACTTGCTGGATCTTAAAAATCTGTGGGTGGTCTCGACGGTGCAAGAAGTTCAACTTTCTGCGGGGATGAGGTCATGCCTCATCCTCAATTGGCAGCGGGTTAGGCGTCTGGTCCCGGCAATCAGACCCGCCTGCCTTTCTGGAAAAACCGAGTTCGACTCAGGGACAAACAGGCCTGTCAAGCTGGAAATGATGAATTGTCAGCAATGGGCGGCCCCGACCCCATCGGGTCTGCCGTCGGCATTCAAGGTCAGAACGGGCCAGATCGAGTCGTCGACTGGTAATGAGGTCGTGGAGCAGAGAGATCAACAAGTGTACCTCTTCCGAGTCGGAGGACGCCACCCAAGAGGGTGGAATCAGCAGGCAAGTGTAGGACTTGAGTTGGGACCCTGCCGATGGCCTCCAGCGTCTTCTCCAAATCAGGAAAAATCAAGAATGGGCCCAGGGATTATCCACGAAATGGGCGTCGATTCCAATGAAAATTCCCATCGGTGGTCCGTGGATCTGTCAAGCTTGCCAAGGGGAGGGGCGGGACGCACGATCCTGTGAAACCCATCGGCCGATCCAGGGACGAGGTCCTTCGCCTCCCGGTTGATCGAGAGGGCCACGGCAGAAGGACCTGCGCTGGGCCCCCAAGCCGATGGATCGGACTGAGGTCGGAATTCGACTGGCCTCGGGGTCGATCTGGATTATCCGCTTGCGGTGCGGTCGATCATCCGGGACTACGGGTGAGGAGGCCAGGGGCAATTGCTCAGGTCCCCTATCAAACCTTGTTTTTTCCATCGCTTTGTTCGACGATCGGGAACGAATTCCATATCTGTGAAGACAAATGATCAATCGGCAGCGCAGAGTCCTGGACGCAGCATCGTGCGGTGGCGCAAACCGCCGAGGGTTGTGCCATCACCCGAGAGGAGGTGGGAATGAACCGCAGAAGATTCTATGCCGTGTGGTGGTTGCTGGTGCTGACCATGGCGGCGCCAGCTCAACATCCGTCAACCGCGCTTGACCGTTACATCGCGCAGAAAGACGGTGTCTACGGCTGGAGACAAGTCCAGACGATCCAGGGTACGGGCTGCACGGGATACGTCCTGGAATTGACTTCGCAGACCTGGCGCAGCGAGAAGGAGGTGGATCGCCCGGTCTGGAAGCATTGGCTGACGGTGATCAAGCCGGATCAGCTGGCACGGGGCGATGCAGGCCGCACCGCACTGTTGTACATCGGCGCCGGCAGCAACAGAGACGCCGCGCCGACCAGTCTCTCCGAACGGGCGCAAATGCTGGCGACAGAGACCAACACGGTCGTCGCCGAACTGGGAATGGTGCCGAACCAGCCGCTGCGCTTTACCGATTCGCCGGACCAGGCGCGATCAGAAGACGACCTCATCGCCTACACGCGCGTCAAACATTTTACGACGAAGGACGATTTCTGGCTGGTACGACTGGCCATGGTCAAAAGCGGCGTCCGCGCGATCGACGCGGTGCAGGAGTTTCTGGCGAGCGAGGCGGGGGGCAAGTGGAAGGTGGACCGCTTTGTCGTGACGGGGGGATCGAAACGCGGCTGGACCTCGTGGCTCGTCGGCGCGGTCGACCAGCGGGTAATCGCGGTTGCGCCCTTGGTCATCGATGCGCTCAACAGCGAAGCGATCACCCGGCATCATTTCGAGGTTTATGGATTCTTCTCATCGGCGCTCAACGACTATGTCAACCACGGCCTCTTCCCCCACAAGATCGGCACGCCTGAATACCAGGCCGTTTTGGAGATCGAAGATCCGTTCCACTATCGTCGACGTGACCGCTTGAAGATGCCCAAATTTTTGATCAACGCGAGCGGCGACGAATTTTTCCTCCCGGACAATTCGCAGTTCTATTACAACGAATTGCCAGCTGAGAAACACCTGCGATATGTGCCAAACGCCAAACACAATCTGGCTGGCTCGGACGCGTTGCAGAGCCTCGTCGCGTTTTATCAGGCGGTCATCACGGGGGCTCCGCGTCCGCAGTTCAGTTGGCGGAAAGAGAAAGACGGCACCTTGATCGTCACTCCCAAAGACAAACCGAAAGAGGTCAACCTGTGGCAGGCGACCAATCCGGCGGCGCGTGACTTCCGCCTGGACACCATCGGTAAGGCCTACACCAGCCGGCCGTTGGCGGCGGAAAAGGACGGGACCTACATTGGCCGTGTGGCAAAGCCGGCGAGTGGTTATACGGCATTCTTTATCGAACTGGTCTACGAGAGTGGCGGCAGGTACCCGTTCAAGTTCACGACGGAAGTCAGCGTCGTTCCGGATGCCTTGCCGCACAAATGGGAAGAGGCGGGGGCGAAATACGCCACCACGAAGAAGTAATCCATCGGGAGAGACGAGGGAAGATCGGAATTGAGCGCTCCAGCCAGGGATTTGAGGAATTTCAGCGAGCCCCTCGATCGATCTTGTGGAGTGGTTCTTCGTCGTTGGTTCGCGTCTGGAGACCCTGAGCGTGACATCGAAACCGCGCTGTGGTTAGATGAGGCTCTCGCGTTACATCAAACATACTCGGAGGAGAGAACTATGGAGACCGCCGGAATCTTGCAGGGTATCTTGCAGAATGTCTTGAACGAAGGAACCGTCGGGCAGATCAGCCAGGCGATCGGAGCAGATCCGCAGACAACGGGGAGCGCCATCCAGTCGGCGTTGCCGGCGCTGCTCAACGGATTGGCGAGCAACAGTCAGTCGGAGCAGGGCGCCACTTCCCTGCTCGGCGCGCTCGACCGGGATCACGATGGGAGCGTTCTCGACGATATCGCCGGGCTGGTCGGAGGAATGGCTCAGGGACAGGGCAGCGGCAGCTCGATCATTGGGCATATTCTGGGTGGCCAGAGCGGACAGGTCATGCAGTCGATCAGCCAGGCAAGTGGACTGGACGCGTCGAAGGTGGGGCCGCTCCTGTCAATGCTCGGACCGATCGTCATGGGCGCCCTTGGACGGGCAAAGCAGCAGGGCGGACTGGGGGCCAACGACCTGACGGGCCTTCTCTCGGCTGTCTCCGGGCAGTCTGGCGCGGGCGGAGACCTTCTCGGCCTGGCCTCGCGGATGCTCGATCGGGATGGGGACGGCTCGGCGATCGACGATGTCGCCGGGATGTTGGGAAATTTCTTTGGTAAAAAGTAGGACGGTCGGCCCACTCATTGGCTGGGTGGGGAGATCCTGAGTCCCTGACTGGGTGGCCACCGGAGCGCTGGTGGCCACCCAGAGCCAGTGATCTGGCACCAGACAGCCACGTCTGTACTGCTGCTCGCCGCCACTTCATCAACGCGCCGATCGCAGGGCCGAGGAGGGCGATCGGTGGTGTGCCGAGCAGGGATAGCGTTCAGGCGTTGCGAGGAGTCACGTGGAGAAGCGAGCGTGCAGGGGCGGTTCGTGAACCGCCCCTGGCATTATCGGCTCTGACCCCGCGCGGGGCGGTCAATCCTTGTCAGCCTCGGCTTGAGCCAGTTGCCCTGGTAAGGAAGTACGCAATCCCTACTTCCCCTTACTCGATTTCCTGGCCTCTTCATCTTGATATTCGATCTTCTTGCCTGATCTCGTCTCCAGGATGGGAAGCGTAGTGCGGACGATATCTTTGCCGAGTTCAAAGACCGCGACCTGTTCTTTCTCCTCTGCGTCTTTATACCCGATTGTGACAAAGTGCTTTCTCTTCTTTGAAAATAGCAGGAAGAGACCCACAGGAGCCAGCAATATCGCCGTCGCAATTGCCGCGCCAACCCTTCGTCCAGCCTTCTGGCCATATTCGATATCAACGATCTGCTGGTAGCGAATCGAATAGGTTTGATTCTTACCGTTCAGCTTATATTCGAAAATCAACTCTTTTTCATTATCAACATCGAGAGATCCTTTCACTAACCCCTTGGCTCCAGCGAAGTCTTTATCCTTTGTAGTGCCTCCATAGTAAGCGGCCTTCTTGGCATTCAATCCAGCAAATGCGGAAGCATTGAAAACCAGGCAGAGTAACAAAAGAAAGGAAATGTTTTTTTTCATTTTTGACCTCTTGTGAGAAATAGACGTGACCTGTCGCTCGATCATGAAATCGAGAAATCGTTTCACTATACGTTGACCGTAAAGCTGGCTGATTCTACTGTTCAGATTCGGCAAGAATTCGGGGGGGACGAATTTTGCCAAAGAAGAATTTCAAAGCATTTCACTCCGGAATATCTTCCGGGCAAGGGCGATGAAACGAGACCACAACGAAGAAGGGCTGGAATGAAGGTTCGCTGATGGCCGTCAGCATTTCTTCCAACCTTGACAACAGCCGAGAATGGGGCGAGCAGATTATCCATACAACCAACAACAATTGCAATGCCCAATAATGCGAGACGAAGGGATCAACAGACAATATTCCCTGTGATCCGACGAAGTTGGGAGCGAGGGCCCAGGGGAATATAGACATTTGTATTCCCAGACATCACAGAGAGGCGCAGCAGAATACGTCTCGGGAAGGCTCGTGGCACGCCGTGAACCTGAGGCAGGACCGCAAAAAAGGAGAGCCTGTAACGATGAGATCGACCCATTCCCGCCGCACGTTTCTGCAACGCGCCGGACTCCTGCTGCCGGCGTCGCCGGTGGTGGCTTCGCTGATGGGGGCGCCGGCGACAGCTGGAAGCATCGGATCTCTTCCCCCGAAGGAGTTGGCTGCGGAGGTCGTCGTGATTGGTGGCGGCCTGGGTGGCTGTGCGGCGGCGCTGGCCGCGGCCCAGAGCGGGCAGCGCGTCATCCTCACCGAGGAGACGGACTGGATCGGTGGCCAGCTGACCTCGCAGGCGGTGCCGCCCGACGAGAACCGGTGGATCGAGACGATCGGGGGAACCCGTCGCTACCGGGAGTTCCGGCAGCGGGTGCGAGACTACTACACGCGCAACTTCCCGTTAACGGAGGCGGCGCGGGCGAACCAGCTGCTCAATCCTGGCAACGGCGGCGTCTCCCGCCTGTGCCACGAACCGCGCGTCGCGCTGGCGGTACTCGGGGAGATGCTCGCGCCGCACGTGGCCAGTCAGCGTGTCCAGATCCTGTTGCGGCGGCGGGCGATCGCCGCCGTGACAAAGGGCGATCGGATCGAAGCGGTGCAGGTGCGAAGCGAGGAGTCTGGACAGACCCTGGTCCTGCGCGCTCCGCTCTTCGTCGACGCAACAGAACTGGGAGACCTCTTGCCGTTGACGCGGACCGAATATGTCACCGGGGCCGAGGCGCAGCGCGAGACGGGGGAGCCGCGGGCCCCGGCCGTCGCGCAGCCGCTCAACCAGCAGTCGTTCACCTGCTGTTTCGCAATGGACTATCTCGCGGAAGGGGACTTCACGATCGACCGGCCGCGCGAATATGACTTCTGGCGCAACCACGTGCCGCCCCTCACCCCGGCGTGGCCGGGCAGACTGCTCAGCCTCTACTACTCACAGCCCAAAACGCTCCAACCGCACAATATGGGGTTCGACCCGGCGAAGGGCACCGGGCTCTTCCGCTATCGCCGGATCATCGACCGGACGAACTTCCTGCCGGGAGCGTATGGGGGCGACATCACGCTGGTCAACTGGCCCCAGAACGACTATATGCTGGGCAACCTCGTCGATGTGCCGGCGGAGGAGTTCGCGCGACACGTCGAGCGGGCGCGCCAGTTGAGCCTCTCCTGGCTCTACTGGTTGCAGACGGAGTGCCCACGACCGGATGGCGGATTGGGTTGGAGGGGTCTGCGGTTGCGTCCAGACATCGTCGGAACAGAGGATGGGCTGGCGAAGTATCCGTATGTCCGGGAGAGCCGCCGGATCAAGGCGGAGTTGACGATCACGGAGTGGCACGTCGGCACGGAGGCACGGATGACGAAGACCGGACTGTCAGCCAGCGAAGTGACCGCGGAGGAGTTCGCTGACTCTGTCGGAATCGGCCACTACAACATCGATCTGCACCCGAGCAGCGCCGGAGACAACTACATCGATTTCGCAGCGCTGCCGTTCCAGCTTCCCCTGCGGGCGCTGTTGCCCCAGCGGATCGAGAATCTCCTGCCGGCTTGCAAGAACATTGGGACGACTCATCTGACCAACGGGTGCTACCGGCTCCATCCCGTCGAGTGGAACATTGGGGAGGCGGTCGGCGAGCTCGCCGCCTTCTGCGCGACGACGCGGCACTCGCCTCGCGCGGTCGCGAAGAGCCCCGCCCTCCTGGCGGATTTTCAGCGCCGGCTCGTCGCGCAGGGAGTACCGCTGGCGTGGCCAAAGAGCTGAGACGTCGCCAGCCGCGATCGCCCGACTCGACGAGGGCGTCAGCCCCCGCCAACCTGCTCCGGCGGACGTGCCGACCTTGGTCCGCGAGCAGTTGGCAGGGGCCTCTCCCACTAGGGCAGCTTCAGTTCCTGACCGACACGGATCTTGTCCGGGTCGCTCAACTGATCGCGGTTGGCGTTGAAGATCTGATGATAGTCGTTGGCGTTGCCGTAGAACCGCTTGGCAATCTTCGAGAGGGTGTCGCCAGAGACGACCTTGTAGGTCAGGCCCGACTGGACGTTGATGTCGGCGATGATGTCGCCGAGGCTGGCGTCGATCTTCTTGATCTCGTCCCACAGTTCGTTCTTCGCGTAGTCCGAAGGGACGGCGCCGCGGATCAGCAGCTTCTCCCCTTCCAGATTGAGGTTCTGCAGGTTGAGCCCGACCTCGTGCCCCTTGTCGAGCACCGCACTGTACTTTGCTTTCAGTCCGTCTAAACTCGCCATCGCTGCCTCCTGTAAGCTGTAAAGTTGATGTGAACTCTCCATCCGTACCACTTCGCGGCGATCATGCCACAATTCAACGAAGGACGCGAATCCCGGTCACCTTGGCGATCTCGCCCGGCGCGGCCGATCCGGCGCAAGCCAGGTAGGCCGCGCGGATTGCCTCGATCGCCTCCGCCGGGTCCATCTTGACCGCATACTCTTTCGGAAAACGGGCCTCGGCAAGCGTCCAGAGGTAGGTGAACCTGGGTTGATAGACCACTTCGGAGGGAATGACGACCATGGCCGCCTGGAGCTCGTCGAGGGCCCGGGTGAGGGTGCGGCGATCGGCGATTCCCGCGGCCTCGCGCAGTTCGGCGGTTCCCATCTCCCACTCGCGTCGCAGCACCTTCAAGACGGCCCGGGCCTCGGCGCTCAATCGCGCGCTCTCGAGGCGACGCGGTAGACCGAGCAGGGCGCGGAAGGGCGCGATCAGGCGGGGCGCGAGAAACATCGACCTCGCCCCGGCCAGCTTGCCATAGTAGACGCGCCCTCGCCGAATCATCTCATCCTTCAACGTCCAGGCGAGCGAGCTCTCGACATCCTTCTGGACATTCCGCGGCATGAAGGCGTCGCGCCTCCCGCAGACGGCAATGTACAAGGAGGGCCCGGGTTGCCGCGCGTCCGTCAGACAACGTGCGAAGCCGACCTCCTCGATGAAGCGCTCCGCCGGGCCCACCGCCTCGATCCGCAGCGACTCCTCGCGCCGCCAACATTGGTCCCGCCTTGTCTCGTCCATCTTCACTGACATCGCTGGCTCGCTTCGATGGGTCTTCATCAAGTTCAGGTCCTTCAGGAAGGAGGGGGGGCAAGGCAACTCCCTACGGCTAGCCCGAGTGGAAGGGCGGCACATTTGGTTGAAGAACAGACACTTGGCAAGAGCTGGTGGATGAAAATCCTCCACGACGTGGTCGATTTTCATCCACTTGAGAAATGGTCGACCAGCCGGTCAGACCGCAGAAGACGGTGGTGAAGAAAGCCAGCAGCTTCTTCAAGCCGGCCGCCGATGCTGAGGGGCACGGGCCGACAGAATCGGAGAGGGCGATCTGCGATAGCCCCCCTCTGGAAGGCTCGAAAGTGTCTGTAAGAGCCCTTCGTGACCTGTTGGCTAAAAATAGCTCGATCAGCGGACAATCTCGACACGGTAGTTCTCGATCACCGGATTGGCGAGGACGTCGTGGGCGAACTTCTCGACCTGGGCGAGCGCCTCGGCCTCGGCGAGGGTCGGGGCGAGTCGGATCTCGAAATACTTGCCCTGCCGCACCTCTTCGAGGCCCTGATAGCCCATGGTCTCGGCGGCGTGATGGATGGCCTTGCCTTGTGGATCGAGGACCCCGGCCTTGAGTGTGACGTAGACTTTCGCGAGCATCGGGTTGAGCCTTTCTGCGCCGCGGTGATCGGGGGAAGACTCCTCCCGACTTACCTTCCTTTGCCGGTAAAGACCCGGGCAAAGACGCGGTCGACATTCTTCAGTTGAGTATGGACGTCGAAGGCCCGCTCGATCTGTTGTGGCGAGATCGTGCGGGCAATATCGGGATCGGCGGCGACGAGGGTACGAAAGTCGCGCTCCTCGTCCCAGGAGAGGAGGGCGTTGCGCTGGACCCAGTAGTAGGCATCTTCCCGGGAAGCGCCGGCGGCGGTCAGTTCCAGGAGCAGCTGCCCCGAGAAGACGAGCCCGCGGGTCGTTTGGAGGTTCTGGAGCATTCGCTGCGGCTTGACGACGAGCGTCTCGAGCAGCGACGCCGCTTTGGCCAGCATGTAGTCGAGAGCGAGGCAGGCATCGGGAAGGATGACCCGTTCGGCGGAGGAGTGGGAGATGTCGCGCTCGTGCCAGAGGGCGTTGTTTTCCAGCGCCGTCACGGCGTAGCCACGGAGGAGGCGAGCCATGCCACAGAGTCGCTCGGAGAGGATCGGGTTGCGCTTGTGGGGCATGGCGGAGGAGCCCTTCTGCCCTGGCTTGAAGTATTCGTGGGCCTCTCCGACCTCGGTGCGTTGCCAGTGGCGCACCTGGAGCGCGATCTTTTCGATCGAGGACGCGATGATCGCCTGAACGCAGACGAATTCGGCGTAGCGGTCGCGTTGAATGACCTGGGTCGAGACGCTGGCGGGGCGCAGTCCGAGGAGGAAGCAGACCCGCTCCTCGATCTCCGGATCGAGGTGGGCAAAGGCGCCGACGGCTCCGGAGAGTTTGCCGTAGCTGACGGCGGCACGGGCCCGCATCATCCGGTCCATATTGCGCCGGTTCTCCTCGAACCAGAGCGCGAAGGTCAGGCCGAGGGTGGTCGGCTCGGCGTGGATGCCGTGGGTCCGGCCGATCATCGGCGTGTCTTTGAACTCGTAGGCCCGCCGCTTGAGCACGTCGCTGAGCGTCTGGAGGCGGGCGACGAGGAGATCCCCCGCCTCGCGCATCAGCAGGGCGTTGGCGGTGTCGACGACATCGGACGAGGTCAGGCCATAATGGACCCAGCGCGCCTCGGGCCCGATATTCTCGGCGAGATTGGTGGTGAAGGCGATGACATCGTGATCGAGCGTCTTCTCCAGTTCGTGAATGCGCTCGACCGAGAAGGCGGCCTTCTGTCGAATCGTCTCGACCGCCTCGGACGGGATGTGGCCCGCTTCGGCGTTGGCCTGGCAGGCGGCCAGTTCAACCTCCAGCCATTTGCGGTAGCGGTTCTCTTCTGTCCAGATCGCCCCCATCTCGGGCAGCGTATAGCGTTTAATCATGGGTCGTCTCTTCGTGTACGTCGGTCGGGGAGTCGGCTCCGTAGATACGAGCCTGGCGGAAACAGAGCAGGCTGAGGGCCGCGGCCCCCATCGGAATCAGCCACGCCATCCGCTCTTCCCCAGAAGAGCCGGATGTGGAAGGGGGACCGAAGAGGAGCGCGACGGTCCAGCTGAGCGCGATGACCGCCAGGAAAATCGCGGCACGGCGCAGGGATCGTCGCGGGGTCGTCAGGTCGTCAGACAAGGTCAGGGCTCCCTTTTTCGATCGGGGTCCGGAGCGAAATAACGCCGCCGGGAGGAGACGCTCAAACCCGGACGGGCGGGCAGGACCTCGATCCGCCGGCGGGCTTCGTCGCTCGAGCGCGGCTCCGTGATAAAAGTCAGACTATACTGCGACCCGATCTCTTGCGCCAGAGGCCCGGCCGTCGTCAGCACCTCTTCGTGGTTGGCGGGGAGGTGAAAGACCCCCCCGGTCTGCTCGGCCAGCAGGCGGAGTTCGTGACCCTGTCGCTCGAGATCACCAAGGTAGCGCCGCAGCTCTCCCAGCCGACTGGCCGAGCTGGAGGTGAAGGCCTCGTGGGTCCGCATCCAGTCGACCGCCAGCTCGATCTCGCGCCGCAGCGCGGCGGCCCATCCGACGACAAAGACGGTCGCCTGAACCGCTTCGAGGGCTTGAATGGCGCGATCGGGCCCAATCTTGCTGGCCGAATCGATTCCGTCACTGAGCAGCACGACAATCCGACGCCCCTCCCGCTTCTCCGCCAGCTTCTGCGCCGCGAGGTGCAGGGCATCGTAAAAGGTGGAGCGGAGGCCGACTCGATAGCCCGACTCGAGGGCGCGCCGGGCCTGCGAAGGGTCCGGTGTCCAATCCTGCAGGAGCCGGACGCGATCGGCGTACTGGATCACCGCCACCTCGTCGCGCGGGGAGAGCCGATCGAGCAGACTGACCGCGAAGCTGTGGGCGGTCGGCCGGGCGAGCAGCGACGACTCCGGCGTGCGCTTCTCCCAGATTGGCCGATCCTCTCCGCGATAGCGCTGGGTCGGTCCATTCTTGAAGGTCCCGAACTCATTGGCTCCGTCGAGGAGGAGCAGCAGGCGGGCCGGTTCGCGTTTGAGGCTTACCACCGGGCGCGACTCCCCCTCCTCCAGCACGAGAACCTCGTGCGGTTGCAGGTCATCGACGAAGCGTCCATTGGCGTCATAGGCGAGAAGGGGCACCGCCACCTCGAGCGTGGTCAGCCGAAGAACCGGCGCCGGAGACTGGCCCTGGGGACGTCGACCCGACTGGGCTTGCCCGTCGAGCGCTCCACCGACGAGCAGCCCGGCGAGGAGCACCATCCGCCAATCGAACCACGGCCATTGCTCGCCCGTCATCCACTCCTCCTTCTACCCTGACGTCACAAAGTGAGCCAATCCGTCGGCCCGTCATAGTTCGCGACACGGACGCGCGCCTCTGCCCCCGCGGAGAAGAGCGGGCCGCGCTCTTCCAGCGCCTGGACCGCCGCCTGTTTGGCCAGCAGCGGAAGGTTGGTGTTCTGCGAGAGGTGGGCGAGGACGATGTGGTGAGCGGTGCCGTCGAAATCTTCGCGCAGAAACCTCGCCATCTCCGTGTTGGAGGTGTGCCCCTGCCGTCCGAGGATCCGCTGCTTGAGCGCCCATGGATAGTAACTGCAGGTGCGGAGCATCTCGATTTCGTGATTGGCCTCGAGGATCAGGGCGTCACAGCGGCGAAAATGGTCTGCAAGAACCTGGTCGAGATAGCCGAGATCGACCGCCAGACCCATCCGAACTCCCGCCGCCTCGACGGTGAAGGCGAGCGGATCGGCGGCGTCGTGGGGAATGGCGAAGGGCTGAAAGGTCAGATCGCCGATGGCAAAGGCTTGCCCAGCCACGAGGGACTCCCCGCGTCGAACCTGACGGAGCTTCTCGCCCAGCCGGCAGGCCTCGAGCGTCGCCGTGCTGGTGTAGACCGGCACGTCGAGCATCTTCGTCAACGCCGCGAGCCCGCGGGCATGATCGCCATGCTCGTGGGTCAGCACAATCGCGTCCAGCCTGGACGGGTCTTCCCCCACGGCGTGGAGGCGACGGACCGTCTCACGTGCGCTCAATCCGCAATCGATGAGGACCCGGGTCTCCCCCGCCACCACCAGCGTCGCATTGCCGGCGCTCCCGCTCCCGAGGATGGCAATCCGCATCAGCGGGCCTCTCGATCTGGCCGATCTGGCCGATCTGGCCCCGGTCCACCCAGGTGACGGGTCGTCTGATCCGTGACACTCCCCTGCCCTGGCTCAAAGAGACTCACCGGCGTCTGCGGACCCACAGCGGGCGGGCGCTCCTCCTCCCGCCGCAGTTGCCAATACTTCCCAAGCCCCTGCCCGATCGACGCAAACGCCGGAATCAGCAACCAGAACCACCAGAAAGATCCTCCGGGAAAGAACCGCCAGACAAGCAGCGAGACCAGGAGCATTCCCACCCCGCTGAAGAGGCTCTTCGAGATCGACTCGACCGAGGGAACATCCGCTCTCGCCGCGCGCCCTCCCTGATCGGAAGCCGGACTGGGAGGGGTGGGAGGCAACTGGCCGCTCAGCGCCTGCGGGACGAGGCTGACATTGGCGCCACAGGCGCGACAGTAGCGCATCCCATCGATCGGCGCCGCACACGCTGGACAGTACATCGCGAGCGTCTCCTTGTCTGAGTCGATCCCATTAGCAGGTGAGGTCCTCGCGCCCGAGGGTGAATCCATCGAGCTCGCCGAGGACGGTCGCCGAAAGCCTCGCGGGTTCGAAGATCTGACCAGCCAGTCGATGGATCGCTTCTGGAGTGACCGCCTCGACGCCGGCCATGATCTCTTCCGTGGTCAGGTGACGACCGTGGGTCGTCTCGTGCTGGGCCAGAGCGCTCATCCGCGAGGAGGTCGACTCCAGGTTGAGCACCAGGGAGGCCTTCAACTGCTCCTTGTTGCGATGGAGCTCCTCCGGATCGACCGGGCTCGCTTTGAGGCGACAGACTTCGGCCATCGTCGCCTCGATCGTCTCCGCGAGGCGCTCGGGCGAGGTCCCGGCGTAGATTGTCAAATTCCCGCAATCAGAGAAGAGGTTGATGGCGGAGTAGATCGTGTAGACCAGCCCACGGTCCTCTCGCACCGACTGGAAGAGGCGCGAACTCATCCCCCCGCCGAGGATGACGCTCAGCAGGTGGCACGTGTAGCGATCCTCGCTGACCGCCGATGGACAGGGAGCTCCGACCACCAGATGGGACTGCTCCAGCTCCTCCCGGGCGTGCAACGCGATCGGAGCGGCGGCGAGAGGAATCTGCCCCGGCGCCAGCACCTCACCAGCCGGGAGATGACCATAATGGCGCCGCGCCAGTTCCACCATCTCCTCGTGCGGAACGTTCCCTGCCGCCGCCAGCACCAGGTTGCCCGGCACGAAGATCTCCCGGTAGTAAGGCCAGACCAGCTCGGGCTTGAACGTGGCCAACGACTCCCGTGTCCCCAGTATCGGCCTCCCAAGCGGGTGATCCGGATAGATCCCTTCCGAAAAGAGGTCGAAGATGATGTCGTCCGGCGTATCTTCGACCATCTTCAACTCTTCCAGAATGACATTGCGCTCCTTCTCCAGTTCGAGACGATCGAAGACTGGCGCCGTCACCAGGTCCGCCACCAGCTCGAACGCCCGCGGCAGATGTTCATCGAGCACCTTGTCGTGGAAGCCAACGATCTCCCGCCCGGTGAACGCGTCGAGATTGCCGCCCAACTGGTCCGCCTCCGCGGCGAGCTGCGCGGCGGTCCGGCTCCGGGTTCCCTTGAAGAGCGCGTGTTCAATGAAATGGGTCAAGCCATGCCGGGCTGGCGTCTCTTGTCGAGACCCCGACTTGAGAAAGATCCCGAAGCTGACCGATCGAACCTGCGTCATCTCTTCCGAGATGACGACCAGTCCATTCTCCAAGCGGGTCTTTCGTACAGATGTCACGCTGCTCCTCGCCTCTCCCATCCCTCTCGCCATGTGCACCTCGCCATCAACAGATCCTCCCTGCTCCTTGTCCACCCGCTTGCTGTTTTCGGTCTCGTCGTCTCGGGTAGTCAAGTCGGCCATCATATGTCAGAGCCTTCCTCTCCATCAATTGAAACCTCTGGGAATACCAATCGGCAGATCCCGGCGAGGTGAGCGACGCGGAAATCCGGGAAGAGCGCAAACGACAGTCTCAGCGGGGCTCGTGTCACCTTTTGTTGTCACCTGTCGTTGACAAGGCGGTTGGAACTGTCAACGAAAACTGACAAGACCGCGCGATTGTCTCCGGTTTCATCCGCCAGGGGAGAGCCCCTGACGGAAAAAAGAGAATTAAGATATTGAAAATAGGACACTTAGAGAAAGGCAAACCGTCCGCCCGCAGTTGTGGCACGACCCTTGCAATACTCCTCGGCGTGACCGGGCAGAAAGTCAGGTTGCACCGAAAGTCAGGTAACAGGGACCCGCCCCTCGGCAAGATCGCCCAAGCGGACGAGAGATCACAGAGAGCCGGTAAAAATTCCTCTCTGTCTTCCGAAATAGATCGGAAAGCTCTTTGAACCCAGATATCAAATAGCTCAAAGCAGATTGATAAGCAATTTTTCTGCCAGGAAATGGAATGCGGCACCGGGCTCATTCACCACGGCCATCCGGCCATTCAGCCCGTGCCTACCCGGGGGGAGGGAGACCTCACACCTATCCTCTTCCTCCCCTCCATTACTCACCCCTTCCTTCATCTCCCCTTCCTGGCTTTCGTTTTTCACCTCCGCAATGCTTGCCAAGCAGGCACAGTGGAGGCCGACCGGATGATAGTTCGTCTCCGTTTGAATGGCCCAC
This sequence comes from Acidobacteriota bacterium, assembly GCA_040380245.1. Classification (GTDB taxonomy): domain Bacteria; phylum Acidobacteriota; class Blastocatellia; order RBC074; family RBC074; genus CAIOZW01. The sequence goes on from JBEIJP010000008.1 coordinate 14,632, forward strand.
GTTGGTCAGCACCTGTCAACAGACAGAGGTAAGGAGACGACGTCGAGCTTGTAACACTCAGCTGCACCCAACGGGGGTCGGGGACAGTTGAGTGCTACACCCAGAGATCCGTGTGGCAGGGCCGTAGCACGGGGCACGTCAGGTTCTGCCACACGGATCTCGATTCGGGCTTTTACTTTCAACGACTTCGAAGGCGATTGCGCCATCGGGTCGCGGCTCTTTCAGTTCGTTGCTTGACGGTTCTTCCGAAGATTAGCACCTGAGAGACGCCCACTAAATTTTCAGCTGTTGTAACTGTGAACCGAAGATGACACGGGGGTCGAGTTTTCGTTGACAGTTACACTGAAGAACCCCCAAGAGGTCGATCCAAGCACACGGGGCACGTTGGGTTGTTCTTCTTGGGGGTTCACTCTTTTACCTTCTCTCCACTGAGATCCCAAATTTCTTTCCTCACGTTGACATCATTGCCCGACGGCCCGACGGGGCCGAGGAGTGGTTGCAGATCACTCGTGCCGGCGACGGAGAACAGACGTTCGCCAGGCAGCGTCACCGAAAAACGGTGACAAGGAGGCGGGCAGTCTTCAGATCTTTCGTCCGAGTGGTCGAATCCAGAGAGACTGGACCACACGATCGACAGGGAGATCACATCAGTTCTCTCCATCCTCTTCCTGGCAGCCCGGCACGGCCGGAATCTCTCTTCTGGAGAGATGACCAGGGAGGCACTGGAGAGCGCAGGAACGCTTCGTCTCGAGTCGGCTTCCTCCTCGACTGGAGACGCAGCGCAGAGCCCGGGGGGGGTGACCGAAAGAACCTCACCTTCTTACCCGACCCAAGGACTTTACCCACCTAAAGTCCTGGGCTCTTTTGGAAGATCTGGCAGCAGAGTAGCGACATTATCGGTTTGGGTCCTCACCCCAGCAACACGAGGCTGTCGGCCATGCAAATGGTCGGCAGCCTTTTGCTGTTCAGTAGGGGCGGTTCCCCTTGCCGGGAGGGCTCTGCTATACTCCCGGATGTTTCGAGTAAGTCAGAGAGCGAGCAGAACCCGTATGGCTAAATTTCTCCACATCGCGGACATCCACCTTGGGATTCGCCGGTATCGGTCGGACGAGCGGACGCGGGACTTCTTCTTCGCGTGGCAGGACGTCCTGGAGCGGTACGCGATCCAGGAGAAGGTCGACTTTGTCCTGATCGCGGGAGACTTCTTCGACGCGCGGCGGGTCGAGCCGCAAGCGATGAACCACGCCATGATCGGACTGGGTCGATTACGGGAGGCAGGGATCCCGGTCGTGGCGATCGAGGGAAATCACGACTGCCACGAGGTGGATCACCAGTTCAGCTGGCTGCGGAGTCTCTCGCAGTGGGGGTTCCTGCATCTTCTCGAACCGGTCCACGCGGAGGGTGGCATCGTGCTGCGTCCGTGGGAGGAGCGAAGCCGCAAAGGATCCTTCCTCGATCTGGCGGGAGTCCGGATCTTCGGGTCTCTCTGGTATGGCTCCACCGTCAGTCAGGCGCTGGGGGGGCTGATCGATGCCCTCTCCGCCCACTCGCGGGCCGATCAATTTCAGGTGATGATGCTCCACACGGACGTCGAGGGGCAGCTCCAACGACCCATTCCGGCGCTTCCCATCGCGCGGCTCGCCGAATTGAAGTCGCACATCGACTATCTCGCCCTCGGCCACACCCACAAGAATTTCGAGATTGACGGCTGGGTCTACAACCCTGGCTCGCTCGAGGCCTGCAACGTCGAGGAGTACGCGCATCGCCGGGGCGCCTACCTGGTCGAGACGAACGGAAAGACGCATACGGCGAGACTGGTTGAGGAGTACTACCGTCGGCCGATCATGCGCCAGTCGATCGACGTCTCGGGGCATCCGACGCCGGAGGGGCTCTTCGAAGGGCTGATGGCCACGGTAGAGGAGGGTTGGCCGGCAGCCTCGGACGAGGGAGCGGCACGGCTGGCGCCGGTCTTTGAGTTGACCTTGCGGGGGCGACTGCCGTTCAACCCTTCGCAATTGGAACTGTCCCGCTATCGCGAAGAGATTCATCGAGCGTTTCAGCCCTTGCTGGTCATGGTGCGGAACCAGACGATACCTGCCGAGTTTGGCGTAGCGATGGGACTGCTGGAGAGTGTCCCCCGGGCGGAGCGGGAGCGGCGGATCCTGGAGGACCTCCTCGCACGCGAGGATCGCTACCGGGATCAGGCCGGCAGTCTTGCCAGCCTGATCCTGGAAACCAAACAGCTCGCCCTGGCGGGAGAGGCACCCGAGCGGATTCTGGCGCTGCTCGCGGAACGGGAGATCGGATCGACCCCACCGCCGGCCCTCGAGGCCTGACACCTTTCCTCTAGCGAGTGGCGGGCCGGTGGAGAAGAACGGCGAAGGGATCCGGTCCAGGGTCGCCTGGAATCTTCGTCAACCACAAGACACCCATTCACGCCCATTCTTGGATCTGGGTTGGACCTATGAAGATTGTCGTGATCCTCTTCGAGGGGTTGGCGGGCCTGCTGCTGCTGCAGAGTCTGGCGGCATTGGCGGCCACAATTCGCCTGGTGCTGTATGCGTGGCGATACCCGACACGATCCTCGGCCGGGGGGCGCGCTTACCAGCCCCGGGCCGCTATCGTCGTGCCGTGCAAAGGGCTCGACCCGGAATTCGAGGAGAATCTGCGGCCGCTCTTCGAGCAGGACTATCCCGATTATGAGCTGGTCTTTGTCACGGAGAGCGAGGCGGATCCCGCCCACGCGATCCTCACCCGGATGATTCGCGAGAGTTCCCGGCCCGCCTGGTTGATTGTCGCTGGACCAGCCAAAATTCGCGGACAGAAGGTCCACAATCTGTGCGCGGCAATCGAGACGCTCGACGCGATCGATCGGCGGACAGAGGTCTTTGTCTTCGCCGATGCGGACGCGCGGCCTGGCCGAGACTGGCTGGCGGAGATGGTCGCTCCACTGGGAGACAAACGGGTCGGGGCGACCACCGGGTTTCGCTGGTTTCTGCCGGCGGTGCGGACGGGGTCCTGGAAGGAAGAGGCGGCACGGGCGATCGTGGTGACGATCCTTTCGATCTGGAACAGCGCCGCGCTGGCGCTGCTCGGCGAGTGGTCCCGGTTTGCCTGGGGCGGCTCGATGGCGATCCGACGGGAGAATTTCGATCGGCTCGACATTCGGCGTCGATGGGAACGTGCCCTCAGCGACGACTACATGCTGACCGGCGCGATCCACGAAGCGCGACAGCGGATCCGGTTCGTCCCGGCCGCCCTTCTCCCTTCGGCGGCTCGTATGTCGTGGGGCGAGCTCCTCGAATTCACCACTCGTCAGATTCGGATCACCCGCATCTATTCGCCGAGCGTCTGGAAGGTCGGGTTCGTCAGCCACGCCTTCTTCGTCCTGACCTTCTGGGGAGGCGCGTCCCTTCTCTTTCTGGCTGGAAGCGGGGAGAGCCGGTCGCTGCCAACGCTGCTGGCGATTCTCTACCTGCTGGCGAGTCTGACCGCCTGGTCTCGCGCGCTGCTGGCGCGGCGTCTGCTCCATCGATTCAAGAGTCGTGACGGGGCGACCCGGCCGCCGCGGCTTGGATGGGGAGAGGTCCTGGCCCAGGGAGCGCTCTCTCCACTGGTCTCCTTGCTCTATCTCTGCAATTTTCTCCGCTCGCGCCAGACGCGACGGATCGTCTGGCGTGGAATCGACTATGAGATGGTCTCCCCCTCCGAGACGATCGTGCGCCACCGGCCCGCCCCGGCCCCGTCCCAGGAAGCCCCGGCGACCCTCTCCCAACCCCGCTCTTGAACGATCTGATGGCCGAACGATCCCGGTGCGCCGGCGACTGGAAAGCACCTCCCGCCTGCGGGACCCCGACCAGCGGAGCGGCAAACGTCTGGCCCCGTTCCCTTACCAGCGAACGACGACTCCTCCCCCAAAAAAGATGTTGTGCTGACGGTCGTGGACAAATCCTGGCCCAAAGGTCGGATTTCCCGTGAGAAAGTCACGCACCTCGACGCGCAGGCCAAGCGGTCCGAGAAGGCCAAGGTCGAGTCCGCCGCCATAGCTGAAGGCCCACGTCAGGTTGGAGCGGCTGCCTGAGATGGGTTGCCCCATGCTTCCTGCCTCACTCCCAGCGTAACGCCCCAGACCGACGCCCCCCACGAGAAAGGGGGAGAGTCCGGCCCCCGGCAGGAGCTTGAGACGCAGCCCGGGGGTGAAAAAGAGGGACGAATAGGTGTCAGGAACCAGCAGGTTGCTGGCGCGGATTCGTGAGTTTGGAGCCCCGGCGATGACCATCTCCCCATAGAGAGCAGCGACTCCTCCGTCCAACAGCCGGCTGGCGTAGCTGATCTGATAGGCGAC
>JBEIJP010000009.1:0-18494 GCA_040380245.1 Acidobacteriota bacterium
CCTCCTCGCGGGGGGGCGCCGAGCTTCGTGAAGAGGCCGGGGCTGGCGTGGGAGTCGCCTGCTGCGCCGCGATCTCCTCGCGGCGATTCTTGAGCCGCTCATAGGCCGATTCGCGATCGACAGCCGCCTCGTAGTGGCCGGCGAGCAGCGAGTTCTGCATGACCTGCTGGCGTTCTTGCGGGGTGATCGCGCCGAGGCGGCTCTCCGGCGGTGCGATGAGGGCGCGTCGGACGATCCCCGGCCGGCCCTTCTCGTCGAGCATCGAGACGAGCGCCTCCCCGACGCCGAGCTCGGTGATCGCCGCCTCGACGTCGAGGTCAGGGTTCTGACGAAAGGTGCTCGCCGCCGAGCGGACCGCCTTCTGGTCGCGGGGCGTGAAGGCGCGTAAAGCGTGCTGGACCCGGTTGCCCAGCTGCCCGAGGACGACATCCGGGATGTCGAGCGGATTCTGGCTGGCGAAGTAGACGCCGACTCCCTTCGAGCGAATCAGGCGGACCACCTGTTCGATCTTCTGCAGCAGCGCCGAAGGGGCGTCACTGAAGAGCAGGTGCGCTTCGTCGAAGAAGAAGATCATCTTCGGTTTTTCCAGGTCGCCGACCTCCGGCAGATCCTCGAAGAGTTCCGCCAGCAGCCAGAGCAGGAAGGTCGCGTAGAGCTTCGGGGAGCCCATCAGCTTGTCGGCAGCCAGAATATTGATGTAACCGCGTCCCTGCCCATCCGTCTGCATGAGATCGGCCAGATTGAGCGCCGGTTCCCCGAAGAAGGCCAGCCCGCCCTGCTGCTCCAGTTCGAGGAGGCGACGTTGGATCGCGCCAATGCTCGCGGCTGAGACATTCCCGTAGCTCGTCGTCAGCGTTTTGGCGTTCTCGGCGACGTGCTGCAGCATCGCGCGCAGGTCTTTGAGGTCGAGGAGGAGCAGCCCCTCATCGTCGGCTACGCGGAAGACGAGGGAGAGAACCCCTCCCTGTGTCTCGTTGAGGTCGAGAATTCGGGAGAGAAGCAGCGGCCCGATCTCGGAGATGGTCGTGCGCAGCGGGTGTCCCTGCTCGCCGAAGAGATCCCAGAAGACGACCGGGTAGGCGCGGAAGTCGAACTGGCCCAGTCCGAAGAGCTCTGCCCGCTCTCGGATCTTCGGGTTCTCTCCGCCCGGCTGGCACATTCCGGCGAGGTCTCCCTTGACGTCGGCCAGGAAGACCGGAACGCCCATCCGGCTGAAATGCTCGGCCAGGACGCGCAGGGTGACGCTCTTCCCGGTGCCGGTCGCCCCGGCGATCAACCCGTGTCGGTTGGCCATCCTGGGCAACAGAACGATCTCTTCCTTATCTCGCGCAATCACGATTGGATCTGCCATGGCTCTTCTCTCTGTCAACTCTATTCAATCGACTCTATCGGGATGGGGAGTCTGGCCCAGGTACCGAGTTCTCTCCATTCGAGCTCGGGCCAGCGCAGTATTTCTCAAAGAGAGGATCAATGTCCAGTTGATCGGCTGCCTTCCGTGGGGGGTGGGCGATGGCCCGGGCGGGGGGCCGCTTCCTCTTCGCGCGCTCTCGCCATCCGGGAACTTCTCTTGATGGGGGGTTCAACTCTACCGGGAGGGGTGGTACACTGGCTTGACCAACATGATGATGCTTGCCGCCCGCGGTCTGCTTCCGCGATTCGCAAGGAAAGGAGCCCCCTGTGGAATTCAAGGTCGGGCAGAAAGTCGTCTATCCCAACCACGGCGTCGCGACGATCGAACAGATCGAGTCCCGTCAGATTGCGGGGACCCAGCAGGATTTCTATCTTCTTCGGTTGCAGATCAACAACTCGACGGTGATGGTGCCGGTCCAGAATGTCCTGGCCATCGGGATTCGTCGCCTGATTCTGCAGCGTCAGTGCCAGGATCTCTTGACGGAACTCTGTGCCTCGTTTCCGTTCCCGAGCGCGCGTGATTGGAAAGATCGCTTCCGCGAGTTCACCGATGTGATGCGGCGCGGCGATGTCTTCGCGATCGCCCAGGTACTCAAGACCCTCACCTACCTCAACCAGCTCAAGCCGCTCTCGTTTCGCGAGAGGCAGATGATGGAGAAGGCGCGGTACCTGATCGTCAGCGAGTTGGCCGTCGTCTCGAAGAAGCCGGAGAACAACGTCGGTCCGCGGGTCGATGAGGCAGTGGCGGAGTCGATCCGCGTCCCGGCCTCTTGACCCGACTCTTTGGGAACAGGGCAGGGGGGTCCGTGATGGATCATCCGGCGTCTGTCCTCTTCCCGGGGGAGGGGGAGGCCGTTGCCCCCTCGATCAGGGGCGGTGCTGGAGCGACGGTCCGGCTACCGCGGGTCCAGCGCGGGGTGAAAGGGCAATGACGGCAGCACGATCCGCAACAATGGCCGCGACGCAAGTGAAAGACCCGCGTGAAGACCATGGCGGCGCCCTCCCATTAAAAATCGACTCCCTCCTGCAACGGAGCCTGTTTCTTCAATTCTTCCTCCCGCGAATGGATCAAGCGGCTGACGTCGCTCTCGTCCCTCTGGCCCCCCGCGTTCCAGCAGAATCCGCTGCTTGACGCTTTTAGAGAGAGCCCGTTATGATGGCTCTTTTTTTACCCTTCCGTCAAAGGGGGGAGGGCAGACAGCCACCTTTGCGTTCGCCATGCGAGAACTTACCCGACTGCTGCGTTACCTGCGCCCGTACCGGAAGATCTTCGTCGGTTCGCTCTTGCTGATGATCGCGACGGGTCTCTTTGAAGGCGCGACGATCCTGCTCCTGCAGCCGATCTTTGACACCCTGGCAGGCAGCCAGTTCGGGCAGGCGGCAGTGGGGAAGCCGCTCTTTTGGGCGCGGTGGTTGCCGGGAGGCACGGCGGGGCTGGACGTCATCGCCTACCTGCTGGTCGCCTTCACGCTCTTCAAGGGGGCGACGGAGTACTTCTCCTCCTACTCGATGAGCTACATCGGGCAGCACGTCATCGCCGACCTTCGATCATCGCTCTACGATCACATCATCCGTCAGGCGGCGCCGTTCTTCGCGCGCCATTCGACCAACGAGTTGACGGCGCACCTGGTCAGCGACGCGGCGCTGGTCGAGCGCTCTGTCTCCGACACCCTGCGGGACCTCTTGCGGGAATCGGTCTCGCTGACGGTCTATCTGGTGCTGCTCTTTCGGCTCAACTGGCGGCTGGCGCTGGCGATTCTGCTGCTCGGGCCGCCGGTCGCCTGGTTGACGACGACCTTCAATCAGCGCCTGCGGCGGCATCTCCATTCCCGCCAGGAGAGTGGCGCCGAGATGCTGGATGTGGCCCAGGAGGCGCTCTCCTCGCAGCGGGTCGTCAAGGTCTTCGGGATGGAGGCCTACGAGAGTCGGCGCTTCGGGCAGTCGGCTCGCCAGCAGATGCGCGATCAATTGCGGGCGATGCGGATCTACTTTCTCTCGCCGATTGTCCTGGAGACAGTGGGGATCGTCGCGGTGGCCTCGTTGCTGCTCTACGCGCAGCGGAGCATCCTGCTTGGGCAGATGAGCCTCGGTGGGTTTGCGACCTTTCTGGTGGCGATGTTCAAGGCCTACGATCCGGTGCGTCGCCTCAGCCGTCTGCAACACGACCTGCAGCAGGGATTGACCTCGGCGGCGCGCATCTTCCGGCTGCTCGACGAGGAGTGCGAGACGCGCAATCGTCCCGGGGCTCGGCCGATGGCCCCCTTCGCGCGGGAGATCGAGTTTCGCGAGGTCTCCTTCGCCTATGGGGGAGGCTTCGAGCAGCAGGTTCTGGAGGGGATCTCCTTCACGGTCCGGGCGGGGGAGATGGTCGCGATCGTTGGCCAGAGCGGGGCGGGGAAGAGCACGCTGACCAACCTCATTCCGCGCCTCTATGATGTGTCGGAGGGGGAGATCCGGATCGATGGCATCGATGTGCGGGATCTCGATCTGGTCTCGTTGCGGCAGCAGATCGCCATGGTCACCCAGGAGGTGAGCCTCTTCAACGAGACGGTACGGGCCAATATCGCCTATGGCGCCGGGGAGCGCGATCCGGGGCCGGAGCGGATTGAAGCGGCCGCCCGGGCGGCGCTCGCCGAGGAGTTCATCCAGCGACTGCCGGAGGGCTACGAGACGGTGGTTGGGGAGCGCGGGCTGATCCTCTCCGGGGGGCAGCGGCAACGGGTCGCGATCGCGCGGGCCCTCCTCAAGGACGCTCCGATCCTGATTCTCGACGAGGCGACCAGCGCGCTCGACACGGAGAGTGAGCGACTGGTCCAATCGGCGCTCAACAATTTGATGGCGGGCCGGACGACGATCGTCATCGCGCATCGCCTCTCGACAGTGCGCCGGGCCGATCGCATCCTCGTGCTCGAGGCGGGTCGCCTGGCCGAGATGGGGACGCATCAGGAACTGCTCGATCGCGGCGGGATCTATCGGCGGCTCTACGAGCTGCAATTCGCCGAGGAGGATCGGCCCGTCGTGTCCGAGCGTGCCCACTCACCCGCCTCGTCCGGACAAGAGAGTTGAAAAAGAGGAAGATCGACGATGATCAGAAGTATGACAGGATTTGGGCAAGGGACCGTCAATGGAGAGAGATTCAGTGTGACGGTCGACCTGCGCTCCGTCAATAACCGCAATCTCGACATCCATTGGCGTGCGCCGGCGGAGCTGGCCTCGCTGGAGATGGCCCTCAAGAAGCGGATCCAGGCGCGCCTCTCACGGGGGCGGGTCGACGTCAATGTCAGCTTCTCCCAGACAGGGACAATCGAGTATGAACTCAACCGGGCCCTGATACGAGGCTACCTCGATGCCTTACGGACGATGCGGGACGAGTTTGGACTGGTCGGTGAGCCCGACCTGTCGACCGTTGCCCGACTGCCCAATGTCCTGCAGCCGAAGGCGGCGCAGGGGCTGGCCGAGGAGGTCGTCCTGGGCATCGAGGAGGCGCTCTCCGTGGCCTTGAACCGTCTGGTAGCGATGCGGGAAGTCGAGGGAGAAGAGCTGCAGCGCGAGCTGCTGCTGCGGGTGTCGCGAATCGAGAGCCACCTCGCCGTCATCGAGGCCAATGAAGCCGGCGTCGTCGACGCCTACCGGGAAAAGCTCCGCAAGCGGGTCGGGGAGTTGCTCGACAAGGCGATGCTGGACGAGACGCGCCTCACCCAGGAGGTGGCCTACCTGGCGGAGCGGAGCGACATTACCGAGGAGATTGCGCGGTTGCGGAGCCACCTCACACAGTTGCGCGAACTGCTCTTGAACGAGACCGAGATCGGGAAGAAACTCGACTTTCTTCTTCAGGAGACCAATCGGGAGGCCAACACCGTCCTCTCCAAATCGGCGGAGTTGGCGATCTGCGACGCGGCGATCGCCATCAAAACCGAGGTCGAGAAGCTGCGCGAACAGTCCCTCAATGTCGAATGAGGAGACAGGGGCGAGGTGGGATATGAGTGGAAATCTCATTATCGTGTCGGCGCCCTCCGGGGCAGGGAAGACCACGTTGGTCGCGGAAGTCCTGCGTCAGGATGCGCGGGTGCGGCCCTCCGTCTCCTACACCACTCGCCTTCCCAGAGAGGGGGAGGTCGATGGGCAGCACTACCACTTCGTGACGCAGGAGCGATTTGCCGCGCTGATCGAGGAGGGCGACCTGCTCGAATGGGCTCTCGTCCACGGCAATTATTATGGGACGGGACGGCGCACCATCGCACAGTTGCGGGCGGCAGGTTACGATGTCATCCTGACGATTGACGTGCAGGGAGAGCGGCAGATTCGGCAGGCCTTTCCCGAGGCGGTGAGCGTCTTTATTTTGCCCCCGTCCTATGCGGTTCTGGTCGATCGCCTGGGAGGACGGGATGGAACGGCGGGGCCAGATCTGCGCTTGCGGCTGCGCAATGCCGTCGATGAAGTGGCCCAGTATCGACATTTTGACTACCTGGTCGTCAATGACCAGTTGTCGGAGGCAGTGGCCGAGGTCGCGGCGATCATCCAGGCAGGCCGAGCGCGACGCGAGTGCCGGGCGCCGAAAGCCGAAGAGATTCTACAAACCTTTCAATTGAACGAAAACCTAACTTGATGGAGGTGGATGGGAATGGCAGTCAAGAACGAGACAGGGGTCGAGGAGAAACCGCACGGGCACTGGACAACGGGAAAGATCGATAGCAAATATCGCAAGATCCTGATCGCGGCCAAGCGGAGCAAGCAGCTTGCCCGTGGCGCCCGTCCAAGGGTGAACATGCCCAACGCCAAGGTGACCCGCCTCGCTCTCGAGGAGGTCGAGCAGGGCAAGATCGAGTTCGAGATCTTCGATGCGGAAGAGGAGTAGAGGGGGAAGATGCCGGTCGAACCACGGAAGGAGTCCCGCCACGTCCTGCTCGGCGTGACCGGATGCATTGGGGTCTACAAGGCGGTCGAGATCCTGCGTGGTCTGCAGCAGGCCGGTGTGACTGTCCAGGTGGTCATGACCCGCCACGCGACCGAGTTTGTCCAACCTCTGACCTTTGAGGCGCTCTCGGGGCGTCCGGTGGTGGTTGGAATGTATGAGCGGCCCGACTACGCCGTCATCGAGCACATCGCCCTGGCGCGGGAGGCGCAGCTTCTCCTCGTCGCTCCGGCGACTGCCAATGTTCTGGCGAAGTTTGCGCAGGGATTGGCGGACGACTTTCTCTCCACCCTCTATCTTTCGAACACCAATCCGGTGCTGGTGGCGCCGGCGATGAATGTCGAGATGTGGCATCACCCGGCGACCCGGGAGAACCTCTCGCGCGCTTGCGGGCGCGTGGGGTCTCGATCGTCGAGCCGGGCTCGGGATACCAGGCCTGCGGGGAGGTGGGGGTGGGTCGCCTCGCCGAGCCGGCTGAGATTGTCTCCCGGGCGCTGTCGCTGCTGGCCGCGGAGGGAGCGGGGCAACGACAGGACTTCGCGGGTACGCACGTGCTGGTGACGGCTGGACCGACGGTCGAGGATCTCGATCCGGTACGATTTTTGACCAATCGATCTTCGGGACGGATGGGCTATGCGCTGGCCGAGGCGGCCCGGGATCGGGGCGCACGCGTGACGCTCGTCACGGGACCTGTCCAGCTGTCGCGCCCCCACGGGATGGATGTCGTCGACGTCCGCTCGACAGGCGAGATGTACCGGGCGGTGATGGGGGCCCTCGCCGCGAAGACCATCTACCTCGGCGCCGCGGCGGTCGCCGATTTTCGACCGGCGGCCCAGGCGCAGACCAAGATCAAGAAGCAGGGGAACGGTCGGATCACGCTGGAATTGGAGCCGACGGAGGACATCCTCGCCGCAGTCGCGGCGGCTCCGGGGCGGGACGGGCGTTTCGTCGCCGGATTCGCCGCCGAGTCAGAGAACCTCCTCGCCTACGCGGAGTCGAAGTTGCGGGCCAAGGGGCTCGATCTGATTATCGCCAACGATGTGACCCTCCCCGGGGCCGGCTTCGATGGGGAGACCAATGTCGCGACTCTCCTGCGCCGGGATGGCCGGCGGCGCGACCTTCCGCTCCAGACGAAGCGGGCCATGGCCGATCGCGTCCTCGATGAGATTGCCGAGATGCGTGCGGAGGAAGCGCCCCCCCTGGAGCGGCGCGAGGGGCAAGTTGTGGAGGAGTCCCGATGAGTGGTCCGGGCGAGGCGTGGCGGGAGGAGCTGGAGCAACTGCTCGCCGATACGGCTGAGCATCTCCGCTTTTTCCGTGAGCTCGGGGTGAGTTCGCTCGATCCCCCTGATCCGCGAGTCATGGCTCCACAGAGAGAGGAGACGCCGGTGAAGAGAACCGCGGAACGACCATCACTGCCTCTCGTCGAGGGCGGAGGCTCCGGGGAGTCCCCGGAGACGCTGGAGCAGATTCGTCGGGACCTGGGGGAGTGCCAGCGTTGCAAGCTCTGGCCGACGCGTACCCAGCTGGTCTTTGGCGAGGGCAACCCGCAGGCGCGACTGATGTTTGTCGGGGAGGGGCCCGGAGCGGATGAGGACGCCTCCGGCCGACCGTTTGTCGGTCGTGCGGGTCAACTCCTCACCCGGATGATCGAGGCGATCGGGTTCCAGCGCGACGAGGTCTACATTGCCAATGTTGTCAAATCACGCCCTCCGGGAAATCGCGCCCCCGAGCGGGACGAGGTCGAGGCGTGCCTCCCGTTCCTGCGCCGCCAGATCGCGGCGATTCGGCCGAAGTTGATCGTCACCCTCGGCAATCCCGCCACCCAGGCCCTTCTCGATTCCAAGGTAGGGATTACCCGGTTGCGGGGGACGTTTCACGCCTATCCTGCTTTGAGCGAGATCCTGGTTCTGCCGACGTACCACCCGGCCTATCTCCTCCGCAGTCCCGACAAGAAGCCGGAGGCGTGGGAGGATCTCAAGAAGGTGCGTGATTTCTTTCAATCGCCGGGAGAGTCCCCGCCGCGGCCCAATTGACGCCTATGCCTACGAAGAAGAAGAGAGAACTGCCCGTCCTGCCCGCGTCCCCCGCTCGGAAGACTTCTCCGAAGTTGCGATATGACTGCTCGGTCTGTCCGGCATACTGTTGCACGTACGAGTGGATTCTGGTGTCGAAGCAGGACATTCAGCGGCTGGCCCGCCGCTTCGAACTCACCTTCGAGGTCGCTGAGAAACGGTTTACCAAGCTGGTCAAAGCCTACGGCCACCGCGTGCTCCGCCATCGCCGCGATTCGATCTACAAGAGTGCCTGCCAGTTCCTGCATCCCGTTGAGCGGCGCTGCACCGTCTACGAGCACCGCCCGACCACCTGCCGCAGCTATCCCGAAGAGAATCGGTGTGGGTTTTACGAGTTTCTCCGGTGGGAGCGTGTTCATCAGGACGATCCGACCTTCATCCCCTTCCGCAATCAGGATTGAGAAGGCGGTGTGTCGGGGGGGAGGAGCCGTTCGAGGGCGCGGCTGAGTTCGAAGGGAAGGTTTTGACAGAGGGGAGACAGATCGAGGTGAGCGGCTCCGCGCCGCAGATCCCGGCAGAAGACCACCTCACCGAGAAGGGCATCGGCTCCCTGGCGGAGCGGAAGGCGCAGTGACCACGTGAAAGCGGATCCAGACATCTCCGCAGCCCGTCCCGGACGATCTTCCCAGCACCAGACGATTGTTCGACCTGGCGTCGGGATTGGCTGACACTTGCCGGACTCTCCGGACATTTCGAGAGGCAGGCCGCTGAGGTCGACGATCTCGATCCACATCCAGTCGAACTCTCCGGACTCTTGCAGGTGAGAGAGGGCGGCGAAGATCTGCTCCCGATCCTGGGCCCGCTCCAGGTCGGCACTGACCCGTCGCAGGCGAACGTTGGTGGCCATGGTTCGGCGCCGTCGGTGCAGCCGGTCCCGAAGCTGATGGCCCAGCTCGCTGAACTCCGGATAGCGCAGGTGCTGCACGCCCAGGATGACCCCCACTCCCACCACAAAGAAGACCAGGGCTCCCAGGTTCCGCTGCGGATTGAGCAGCATCAGCCCAAAGAGCGCGAAGAGGCCACATACCCCGTAGAGCAGGATTGCCGCCTGACGCTGGGTCAATCCGCGGTCGAGCAGCCGGTGATGAATGTGTCCCCGATCGCCCGCCAGCAGCGGCGCCCCGCTCAAAAAGCGCCGGATGAGGGAGAGTCCCGCCTCCGTTACCGGCAGCCCGAACGAGACGAGCGGAATCGCGATCGCCACGATTGTCGAGCCCTTCTGTGAGCCGGCCAGGGAGAGCCCCGCCGCCATGAATCCCAGGAAGAGGCTGCCCGAATCACCGAGGAAGATCGTCGCGGGGCTGAAGTTGTAGCGCAGGAAGCCCATGATCGCGCCGATCAGGATGATCGACAGCAGGCTGATCTCCGGGTGCCCCTGGGCAATCGAGAAGATCAGGATCGAGAGAAAAGCAAAGATCGAGGCGCCCGCCGCCAGGCCGTCAATTCCATCGATCAGGTTGAAGGCGTTGGTGATCAGCGCCACCCAGAAGGCGGTCGCCAGGAAGCTCAGCCAGACGGGCAGATCCCAATGCCCCCCGAACGGGGAGGAGATCGCCTCGATCCGCAATCCGCTGGCGAAGAGCGTGCTTGCCGCTGCCGTCTGGACGGCCAGCTTGAGCGGGGCCGACGCGCTCCGGAAATCGTCATAGACGCCGAAGAGCATCATTCCCGTCGCCGGGATCAGCAACGCCACGACGCGGGAGAGATTGGCGCTGAAGATCTCCGCGACCAGATTTCCGGAGAGCGGCACCAGGGCGAGCCCGGTCAGGAAGGCAAGGTAGATGGCGATCCCGCCAAGGCGGGGCGTGGGTCGCGCGTGGATGTGGCGCCCCTGGTCCGGGATGGCCAGGGCCCCCCAGGCGATGGCTTGGCGCCGCACCAGCGGGGTCAGCAGAAAGGCCGTCAGGATCGAGCAGGTGAAGAGGATGAGATACGTTCGCATACCACTCGGATGTAATCCCTGGCGAGGTGAGCCCGCGTGTACCGGGTTTTGACAAAAGCCTCTCCCGCTCTCCCCATCTGCGCTCGTTGGGTTGGATCTTGTTGTAGCCGCTGAAGGGCGTTCACCAGCGCCTCGACCGATTCCGGCTCGACGCATTGCCCCCCACCTGAAGTCTCAACCAATTGTGCCGCTTCTCCTTCGACACTGCAAACGATTGGACGACCGACTCCCATCCACTCGAAGAGCTTCGAGGGCAGCACTTTCTGAAAGATGGGGAGGCGTCGCAGTGGGACCAGTCCAATGTCGCAGGCCCGGTAGAAGGCAGCCAGCTCTTCGCGAGGCTGTTCGGGCAGAAAGGTGACGTTGGCGAGCCGGCGCTCCTCGGCGAGGCGCATCAACCGCTCCTTCTCCGCCCCTTCTCCGACAAAGAGAAAATGGAAGGTCGGATCGTGTCGCAGCCGTTCGGCGGCGCCAAGCACGCTCGCGAGGGCGTGCGACATCCCGTGCGTCCCGATGTAGCCGACGAGAAACTTCTCCTGCCAGCCGTGCTCGGCCCGGATCTGCTCCGGGTGGCGGGTGGCCGCCTGCAAAAATCGCTCATCGATGCCGTTGGGGATGAGCGCGATCTTCTCGGCGGGGATCCCTTTCGCCCGCAGGTAGGCACGCGTCGATTCGGCGACGATGACGATGAGGGCGGCCCGCCGGTAGAGCTGCGTCTCCATCGCTTCGAGGGTACGGATCAGCAGCCGATTCCGGATCGCGCCCAGCTCGATCGCCGATTGTGGCCAGATGTCGCGCACCTCGAAGACGAAGGGGACACGCTTCCAGCAGCTGAGCAGGAAGGCCGCGACGGCGCAGAAGAACTGGGGAGAGGTCCCGATGACCACGTCCGGTCGCTTCGTCAACAACCCGCCAAAGAGCAGCGAGGATCCGAAGAAGGAGAGGAAATTGAGGCTTCGCCGAAAGAATCCCTTGTTCGCCGCACAGTAGACCCAGGTACGCAGCAGGTCGACCCCGGCGGGCGACTCTCGCGCGAGAATCCGCCCGCGATACGCTGGCCGCAGGATGCCGGTGGGGTGGTTGGGGAAGCCGGTGACGACCGTTACCGTGTGCCCCTGGGCGACCCACTCGCGGGTGTGTTCCCACGTCCGCGCCGCCGGTGCCCCCATCTCCGGGGGGAAATACTGACAGAGAAAGGTAATGCGCATGCCGCAAGGATCCGGCGACGAGCCCCGCTTCGTCAAGGCGCCGGCTCCTCCCGTTCGGGGATCAGTTGGAATCCGAAGGGCTGGTCCGCGCCGATGGTCCAGCGATAGGTCAGCATCGTTCCGGGAACGGCGACCCCAAACGAGGGGAAGAGCCATCCCTCGGGGATTCCCTCGACCGCCCGGTGAACCTCGATCGCCGGTGGGATGTCCCCGAACGGGAGAAGTCGGTAGTGGACCGTCCCTCGCGAGAGGCGCACGCCGGGTCCTGTCGTGCCCTGTTCAACCCGGATTTCCGGGGTCAGGTGCAGGAAACTCTCGACGTGCCAGACGGGCTTTGATGTCGCGGGAGCAAGAATCCGGTCCTCGATCGTCCAGCTTCCATCCAGGGCGCGTCGAAATCGGCGTTCGTGGCGCAGGCGCGGGTGGAGCGCCGGGCGATAGGTGGCCAGGCACGTCCATTCGTCCGTCTCCCCTTGCGAGGAGGCGTCGAGCGGCTCGGCGCGCCGGCCCATCCGGAAGGTCCCCCAGATCTCCGACTGCTCCTGGCCGTCGATGGTGATGGTGTTGTGGGCACGTGTCGATCGACAGTAGTCGCGAAACGGGTCACCGCCGTAGCCGTGAACGCCCGTGTCGGCGATCCAAAGATGGCCGCCCAGGTGGAGCTCGAAGCTGAGGAGGTCGCAGTGCGCGTGGGCCGTGTTGTAGGAGACTGAAGGGGGGCCCGTGTCGACGACGATCTTTTCGTCCGTATGTCCGCTCGCGTCGGAACGCATCCAGACGTGATAGCCCGTTTCGGGAAACTGCCACGCAACGCTCTGGTTGGGAGGGCAGGGCGCCGGGACAGGCACCCCCAGTCGCCGCGCCGTCTCCAGCAGCGGTCCCGGGCGAGTCTCGCGAGTCGCCGCCGTGTCGTTGAAGGCGGCGAGCCGGTCCGCAGGGCTGTCCCGCAGCGCGTCGAGAAAGGCGACCATCCCGGCGAGGCGCGTCGTCGCTTCGGGGGGGATCGGCTCGCCGATTCGCCGCAGCACCGCGACACATGCGAGGAGATCTCCCAGCGTCTGGGCATGGTACATCGGTGCTCGCTCGAAGTGGCCGCCGTCCGGCAGAACCTGCTCCTCTACCTCCCGCCAGAGCAGCCGCAGCCCCTGCGCCAGCCAGCGCCGCTCCCCGAAGAAGACCCCACCGATGACCAGGGCCTTGGCGTTCTTGAAGAGGTGGTTGGCCAGCAGATGGTGCTCGAGATGGCGCGAGAGAAACGCCAGCTGCTGGTGCATCGACCCGCGCCACCGGTCGAGAAAGGCGGTGGGCAGCGCCAGATCCGATGTCGACTCGATTGTCGCGAGCAGGCAATACCCGTAGATCCAATGGACGACCCGCAGGGAGAGTGGATAGGCGTCCCACCCGTCGCTGCGACCAGGGCGCGCCTCGTCGATCCATCGTTCGATCAGTTTCTGGCATCGATCGAGGGGCTCTTTGGCATTGGCCTCGACCCGTTGGCGGACGCAGTCGAGCGTCCAGCCAAAGTAGTGCAGCTGGTAGTTCCAGAGGTGGCTCTCATAGCGCGCGTTCCAGTCGGGGGCCGGCAGCGTTCGCGATCGACCCAGCAGGGTGAAGCACCCGGATGGAAAGGCCGCCCACTCCTCGACGAGAGCGGCGTCGGGAGCGGGGAGCAGATGAGCGGCTCCCTCCTCGCGCAGCAGTCCCTGGATCGCCTCCAGCCCGGCCCGGCTGACTGGTGGTCCCGGTTCGGTGGCCCGGCGCCACCGCTCAGCGAGAATGGGTACGTGCCGGTAGAGCCGCTTCTGCGCCATTCGCCACGGCCGATAGACGATCTGCTCCCACCGCAGGGGCGCCACCGTTCGCCAGATCAGCCGCAGCCTCCCCAACTGACTGGCAGGGGTGGTCTGGCTCTTCACGCTCGCTCCCGGGACAGTCGAATCGGCTGGCCCTCCCGGATCGACTCTTCGATGGCCAGCGTGGCCTTGGTTGTCTGGGCGAGGCTGGCCCACGAAACCGGGAAAGGCTCGCCGGTGCGGAGCGCGGTCAGGAAGGCGGCGATCTCCTCTTCGAATCCTTTGCGCTGCTGGAAGAACCGTTGGCGCTGCCGTTTGCCGTCGGACCAGCGTTCCAGCCCGCGGAAGTCGTCGAGGATGGCGCTCCGTCCGCCTCCGTGGACCTCGACCCGCTCCTTGGCGACCCCGCGATCACCAGTGGCGAGGTACTCGATCGTTCCCGTCGAGCCATCGCTCCAGCGGGTCAGCACGACGACCGTCTCCGGTCTCGACGCGCCCCCGGCTCCCGCCGGGGCAGGCGAGGGAACCGCGTAGACCTCGATCGGCTCCGCCGCGGTGATGAACTGCAGGTAGTCGACAAAATGGCAGACTTCGCCGAGAATCCGGCCACCGCCCTCCTCGCCGTGAATCCAGCTCTCCGGTGGTAGCGGGCCGGCATTGACTCGATAGGTAATCACCAGCGGCCCCCTCTCGGCGAAGAACTGCCGCATCGCCATCGAGAGATGGGAGAAGCGCCGATTGAATCCGACCATCACCCGACCATTGGTCTCGTCGATCACTTGCTGGAGGTCTCTCAGCTCCTCTTGCCGAATCGCCAGCGGTTTTTCGACAAAGACCGCCTTGCCGGCGCGAAGGGCCTCGGCGACGATCGTGGCGTGCGTATCGTGGCGAGTCGTGATGATCACCGCCCGAATCTCCGCATCGTCGAGGAGCGCCCGGTAATCGGTGGTGCAGAAGGGGATACGGTACTCGGTGGCGACCGACCTGGCGGTCCGCCCGTTGGCGGTGGCCACGCCGAGGAGCCGCGCGCCATTGGCGCCCAGTTGGCGGACCAGCCGGGGGAGGAGGACACTCCGCGCAAAGTTGCCGGCCCCGATCAGTCCGATTCCGGTCGTCCCAGTGGGGCGACCGCCGATCGCTGGACGACGCGCCGGGAGCGGTGACTCCGTGCTCCGCTCCGGGTACTGCAGCAGAATCGCGAGGTGGGGAGCCGCCTGCTGACCAGTGACAATCTGGTAGGCCTGCACGGCCTCGTCGATGGCGAAGCGGTGGGTGATCAGCGGCGTCAGCTCGATCCGCTTCTCCGCGACAAGCTGGAGGAACGCCTCCATGTTGCGCCGCTCCGTCCAGCGCACATACCCGATCGGATAGTCGATTCCTTGCTCCTCATAGCGAGGATCGTAGCGGCCCGGCCCATAGGACCGGGAGAGCCTCACCTGGAGCTCCTTCTCGAAGAAGGGACGGCGCGGCAGGTTCATTCCCACCGCCCCGACGAGAGAGAGGATGGCCCGGTCCCGCGCCAGTGAAGCCGCCAGCTCGATCGGATCGTTCGTCGGCCCTGCCGCGGTGATGATGACCGCGTCGACTCCGCGACCCTGGGTGAGGCGATTACAGACGTCGGTCAGCCGCTCGTCGTGGCGGGCGCAGCCGGCCTCCGCCCCCAGCTGGAGGGCGAGGTCGACCCGCTCCCGATCGAGATCGATCGCCAGGACTCGGCAGCCGGCGGCCCGCAGGATCTGCACGGTCAGTTGTCCAATCAGCCCCAGCCCGATGACCGCGACCGTCTCTCCCAGCCCAACGCCAGCCGTCCGCACGCCTTGCACCGCGATCGCTCCAAGCGTAACGAAGGCGGCCTCTTCGTAACTCACCCCCTCCGGGATCCGCACGGTCAGATTTGTTGGCACGAAGACGCGCTCGGCGTGTGAGGCGTAGTTGTAGCCGGCACAAGCGACCCGATCGCCGACCTGAAACTCCTCCGCGCCTGCCCCGACGGCGCGCACGATCCCCGCGCAGCTGTACCCCGGGGCCAGGCTCGTCTCAAGTTTCGTCCGGACGGTCCGGAAGGTGCTGGCCAGCCCGTCCCGCCGCCATTTGCCGATGACTTGCCGGACCAGATCCGGGCGCTCGCGCGCTTTGCCGAGGAGCGACTTCCGGGCCAGCTCGACCGCCATCTTCTCCGTCCCGGGGCTGATCAGCGAGGCGACATTCCCGACGAGGACCCCGCCTCGCCGGGGGCTCGCCTCCGGGACCTCCTCGACCCGCAACGCGCCGGTCCGAAAATGCTGGATAACCTGTTTCATGCGCCGCCGTGCCCTCCTGCTCTCGGGTCGGTTCCGGTGATGTACTTGCGGTACCACGCGTCGAAGATCAACAACGCGAAGAGTTCGTAGCCATTGTCTCGAAGCCCTTGCCGGTGCTCCTCGCGCAGCCGCTGGATCGCCTCATACCGGAAGATGCCCTCCCGCTCGACATAGGCCCGCGACAGCCGCTCCTCGAACAAGCGATCGAACCGCGTCCTCATCCAGACGCCGAGGGGCAGATTGAACCCCTTCTTCGCCACGTGTCGATTCGCTTCCGGGATGAGATCGGCGAAGGTCTCCCGCAGGATCCATTTGCTTCCCCGGCGGTTCTGCTTGAGGGAGAAGGGAATCGCAAAGGCCAGTTCGACGAGGGCTTGATCGAGAAAGGGGACCCGCACCTCCAACCCCCACGCCATACTCATCCGGTCGGTGTAGGCCAGGAGGTTGTCCGGCAGAAAAGTCTCGATATCGAGCCAGGAGAAGCGGTTCCCCGCCTCATTGTTGCGCCACTCGGCCGGCATTTCGGCGAGCCGTTCCGCCAGCACGCGTGAAGAGCGGAGCGGGCTCTCCTGCTTGCCGTGGGGCATCAGCAGCTGCGCCTTCCGTTCCTCGTCCAGGTAGTAGACCCAGCGCAGGTACTGCTCGGCCGGATCCGGATCGAGCCCACCCAGCAGCGCGCGGATCCGATGCAGCCGCCGGTTGCCAAAGTGGTCCCGGAAGGGGCGCAGCAGCCCGACCCCCGCCCTCCCGAGCGATGGGGGAACCCACCGCAGCCAACGCATCGCCTGCACCGCCCGGTAGCGCGGGTAGCCGCCGAACAGCTCGTCTCCTCCGACTCCCGAGAGGGCGACCGTCACCTCCCGCCGCGTTTCGCGCGAGAGCAGCCACGTCAAATAGAAGGTCGTATTTCCAAAGGGCTGATCGAAGAACTCGACCAGGTCGAGCATCTCCTCCGCGTGGGAGAGGTCGACGGGAATTTCGTGATGCTCGGTCCCGAAGCGCGCGGCGATTCGCCGGGCTTCGTGCCGTTCATCGTAGTAGTCCAGTCCCGGCTCATCGAAACGCATCGTGAAGGTGCGGACTGGCGTCGTCGACTGCTCCGCCATCAGCCCAACGAGGATGTTCGAATCGATTCCGCCCGAGAGGAAGGCCCCGATCGGCACGTCCCCCATCCGTTGCCGATCGACCGCCGCGCTGAGCGTCGCGCGAATCTCGCGCCGCCATTCGGCCGGGCTCCGCCCGTGATCGATCGTCTCTCGTCGCCCGCGCCACGGATCCCAGAACCGCTCGATCCCGACCACCTCGCGGCGACGGACGTCGTACTCCAGCGAATGCCCGGGGAGTAACTGCTCGATCCCCGCGAACATCGTCCGCGGCGACGGCACATAGAGGTACGAGAAGAAGTCGTGGGCCGATTGCCAGTCGATCTCTGCCCGATAGGCCCCCGAGGCGAGCAGGCACTTGATCTCCGACCCGAAGAGCAGCTTCCCAGGCGTCACCGCGTAGTAGAGCGGCTTGATTCCGAGCGGATCCCGGACCAGGTGGAGCCGTCCCTGCCGTGCGTCATAGAGCGCGAAGGCGAACATCCCGTCGAGCGCCGGGAAGGCCGCCTTCCCCCGCTCTTCGTAGAGGCGCAGGATCACCTCCGTGTCGGTTCCGGAACGGAAGCGGCGGCCGGCGGGATCGAGTCGATCGCGCAGGGTACGGTAGTTGTAGATCTCTCCATTGAAGGTCAGGTGCAGCTGGCCATCCTCGCTGCTCATCGGCTGCCGCCCCAGCGCCGAGCGATCGAGAATGCTCAGCCGGCGATGGCCGAGCGCCACTCTCGCCTCCCGATCGCGGAACTCTCCCCGGTCGTCCGGTCCCCTGTGGACGAGCGACGTCGTCATCGCCGTGATGACCTCCAGGTTGTCGAGCCCGACCAGCCCGCAAATGCCGCACATCTGCTAGGGTTCCTCGTTCCTCTCTCGATCCAAGGACTGAGACCGCCGCCATTGCAGTTCGTAGAGCTTCGCCCCAATGACGGCCTCGTGCAGGCTCATCAGGGTACAGAAGATCAGCCCGGCCCGCCCATCGAGGATTCCGCCTCGCAGGAGGTACATCCAGACAAACCGCAGCACGGGCCGGAAGGGCAGTCGCGGCCAGATCTGCTTGAGCCACCGCTTGCGTGCGAGGGGGCCCCCAAAGGGCGATGCCTCGATCTGCCGATCTCCGCCCCTCCGCCCCTCCGCGAAGTCGAGGTAGACCTGCGCTTCCCAGTTGGAGTACCGGTTATGGCGCTCGACGAAATGGTAGATGCTCTTGAAGTCTTCGTGCAGAAGATCGTGTCGGAGATACCCGACGCGCCCCTGCAGGACGACATGCTCGTGGACCTCAACGTCCCCGGCGTCCTCCACCGCCCGGGTCTCGATCTTCTCGAACCGGCCGAGGGCGTGGCGGAAGAGGCGCAGGTTCCAGCTCGGGTACCACCCCGCGTGGCGGATCCACTGCCCCAGAAAGATGAGGCGCCGATTGAGGTAGTACCCGTCGATCACGCCGGGCGCGGCGAGGACCGCGGCGATCTCCTCGGCCAGCGCAGGTGGAACCCGCTCATCCGCGTCGAGCAAGAGCACCCACTCGTGCCGCAATGGCAGGTGCGTCAATGCCCAGTTCTTCTTCTTCGGAAAGCCACCGTTATACACAAACTGGACGACCCGGGCGCCGTGAGCCTCGGCGATCGCCCCGGTCCCATCGGTGCTGCCGGAGTCGACCACCCAGACCTCGTCGGCGAAGGCGACGCTCGCCAGACAGGCCGGCAGGTTCTTCGCCTCGTTCTTGACCGGAATGATGACCGAGACTGGCACGCTCACGACTCC
>JBEIJP010000010.1:0-17848 GCA_040380245.1 Acidobacteriota bacterium
CGACGGCGACGGCTGGCTCGACATCTTCAAGACCAACTTGTCCGGGGACACCTCGACGCTCTCTCGCAACCTCGGGACCCAGCTGGGGGGACTCGTCTTCGATGACGTGACGTTTGCGAGCGGGATTGGGCTCAACACTCGCTGGCTCGGCTGGGGATGTGGATTCCCCGACGTCGACAACGATGGCTGGCGGGACATCCTGCTGGTCAACGGCCACGTCTATCCCGAAGTCAACAAGTTGAACAACGAAGCGGGCTACGCGCAGCGCAAAGTGCTCTACCAGAACATGCGGAACGGGACCTTCCGGGACATCACCGAGCAGATCGGCGGCGCGCTGGTCGAGCCGACGGCGGCGCGTGGAGCCGCCTTTGGCGACTACGACAACGACGGAGACCTCGATGTCGTCATCAACCCCGTCAATGCCCTGCCAGTCCTGATGCGCAACGATTCCGCCTCGGGCCATCGCTGGCTCTCGGTGCGCCTGGTGGGAGCCCAATCGAACCGCTCGGGGCTGGGGGCGCGGGTACGGCTGACCGCGGGTGGACAGACGCAGATCGACGACGCGCGCAGCGGGGGAAGTTACTACTCGCAGAACGACCCACGCCTCCATTTTGGAATCGGGGCGAGCGAGAAGGTGTCGAGCCTGGAGGTGACCTGGCCGAGCGGCGTCGTCGACCGGCTGACCAACCTGCCCGGCAACCAGGTCGTCGAGATCCGGGAAGGGATGGCCAGAGCGGAAGGAGAGAAGAAGTGAGCAGCCGGGGGTGGCCCTTGGTCTTGATCGCCATGCTCCTCAGCAGTTACGAAGGAGCGGCCCAATCCCGATCGCGTCCCTCCGCCGCGGCAGAGAAGGCCTACCAGGAGGGGCTGGCGCGGCAGCAGCGGCAGCAGGACGCCGAGGCGATTGCCGCCTTCCGCGAAGCGCTGCGGGAAAGTCCGGACTTCGCTGAGGCCCATAGCGGACTGGGGTACTCCCTCGGTCGACAGAACGACCTGGCCGGCGCGATCGCCGCCTTCGAGACGGCGACCACCCTCCGGCCGAGCCTGCACGAAGCCCACTTCCGCCTCGGCGTGACGCACTGGCTGCGGAAAGCCTGCCGTGAAGCGATCGCTCCGCTGCAGACCGCCGTGCGGCTGCAACCCCGCCATCTCGAATCACGATTCTATCTTGGTCAATGCTGGAAGGAGCTGGGGGAGCGGCAGAAGGCGCTCATTGAGCTACGGGAGGCGGCGCGGCTCGGCCCCCAGGTCGCGGAGGTCCACCGGGTGCTGGGTCCGGCGCTCGCCGCGGAAGAGTCGTTCGATGAGGCCGCCGGGGCCCTCCGCAAGGCCATCCAGCTTCGACCCGACCTGCTCGAAGCGCGCAACCAGTTGGGACTGGTGCTACTGCAACAACGCCAGGCCGACGCGGCGATCGCCGAGCTCGAGCAGGCCCGCCAACTCGCCCCACAGGACCTGGCGACGCTCCACAATCTCGGGCTGGCGCTGATGCAGAAGGCCGACTATCGCGCGGCGATCGCGCGGTATGAAGAGCTGTTGCGCCTCTCGCCGGAGGACGCCGAGGCCTGGTACAACCTCGGACTGGCCCACAAGTACCTCGATGATTTCGGGGCAGCGGTCGAAGCGTTTCGGCGAAGCATCGCCCTGCAGTCGACGCTGCCCGAAGCACACTACTCGCTCGGTGTCACCCTCCTGCAACAGAGCCAGCTCGAAGAGGCGGCCAGGGCCTTTCGCGGAGCGATTGCCGCCCGCGCGGATTACGCCGATGCCTTCTACCTGCTCGGAACAACGCTCCAGCAACAGGGGTCGCTCGGCGAGTCCGTCGGCATGCTGCGCGAGGCGATCCGACTCTCCCCGCAGAGCCCGCAGTACTTCAATACCCTCGGGAACGCCTTGCGGCAGCAGGGCGATCTGGCCGCCGCCCGGACAGCCTTTGCCGAAGCGGCACGGCTCAATCAACGCCGCACCGACCTCCAGGCCGCCCTCTTCGCGACCAACCTCGGCGTGCAACGATTGCGAGAGGGTCGGTTGGGAGAGGCAGTCGAGCAGTTGACCCGGGCGACGCAGCTCGACCCGGAGAACCGACGAGCCCACCACCACCTCGGACAGGCCCTGCAGCGACAAGGGAAGCGCGCCGCCGCTGCCGCCAGCTTCAAGCGGGCCCGCCAGATCGAAGAGGCCGAAAAAGCCGCTCCTGTGCCCAGTCCTTGAGCTCTCCGCCAGGGAATCGACGAGAGAGTCCGGCCAGGGTGTGCTTTTCTGAAAAAGACGGCTACTATCCCTCTTCATCCCGTGAGCCAGACGGTCTTTCGGGAGACGACCCAATCTCGAACAATCCACCGATCATCTCGTATCTCCTCCTGAGGACCCATGGACTTCCTGATCGTCAGAACCTACGACCACGCGGCCTACTACTACGAAATCCGACTCATACTGGCGCTTCTCACGGCCGGGACGGTTCTCTACCAGTGGCAGCGCAAAGGAGAGCGTCGTTACACGGTCGCCTTCGTCTGCGGCAGCCTGCTCTACGCCTTGCAGGAGGCAGTCTGGCAATGGCTGGGCTTGCGGGGCGAGGGATTTGGCATCTCGTTGATGGGATGGTCGGTGAGCGCGGGGTGGCGCCCCCTCCTCCAGGGGCTGGTCGAGGGTGGGATCTGCGGGTCGCTGGCGCTCTGGTGGACGGATCTGCGGACGACTGAGGCGCGCGGCCGGGCCTGGCTGGGCATCGCGCTGGTCGGGATTGGACTGGGAATCCTGATGTCGATCGCGGGTTATCTGGCGAAGGGACAGCCGGTCAGCTCGGTCCGTCCCCTCTTCTCACCGGTCCCGATCTTCGTCATCACCACGATCATCTTCGCTTCTCTGCTGCTGACGTGGCGGCGGGATGGATTCTATCCGCTGGCCGCCTACTTTGGGGGGCTGCTTCTCTACTCGCTGGTGACGCTCGGCCCGCTCCACCTCTTCGGCGCACGGTTCGCCGCAGTTGGCCCAGTGTCCGATCCAGTAGCGGTTCCGCCGCTCTGGGAGGGAGTGCTGGCCAGCCTCTCCCTGATCTTCGAGGCGTCCGGGGGGCGACTCCACTACTTTGCCCTGCCCTTCCTTCTCGGTTGGATCCCTCTCCGCAAGCCCAGCCATCCAGAAAGCGATACCCTCTCCTACCACCAGCTTCGGACCCTCACCGAACGGGGATGGCGCAAAAAATCGAAGCCGTTTGCCAGCTGATCGGTCAGCATCAGGGCTGATCGAATCTCCAGCGGGAGACCGGTGTCGAATCGATCGTCATGGTCGAGGAGTGCTGCATCAGACGAATGACGTTGACCCCCATCATTGTCGCCACCAGGACGAAGGTGGCTGCCAGCATGGTCAGCAGCAGCGAATACTCGACGACCGACTGCCCTTCCTCCTCCCGGACCCATCGTTGAACCGCCGCGAAGATCTCGATCTCCCTCCCACGCATATCTTCCCATTCTCCTTCCGTCAGATCGAATCCGATCCGAACGAGAAGGTGACAGCAATTTGCGTACCAGAGATCAATCTCGCCGGGACACGGGGAAAAGAGGACGTTGGAGGTCGGTAGAAGGCGCGACGAAGTCACTGCCGGTGGAGAAGTGTCCCCATCAGGCGACATCGCGCTGACTGGTCGTGGACAGGGGCAAGGCCGCTCCGACCCAGGCGCTGGTGCCGCCGACGACATTGAAGAGGGTGCGGAACCCCTTTCGGGCGAGGATACTGGTAGCGATGCTCGAGCGGTAGCCGCCGGCGCAGATGACCACGGTCGGGGCGGCGGGATCAAAGCGCGCGGCGTCGAGGCTCAAGTGGGGCAAGGGGAGGTTGATCGCGGTCGGCACGTGGCCCTGAGCGTACTCTCCCGGGTGGCGAACGTCGAGGAGCGCCACGGGCCGCCCCTCTTCCAACCAGTGGGAGAGCTCATCGACAGGGATCTGGGGAATCGAGACGGTCGTGAATCCGGCACGATGCCAGGCCAGGATCCCTCCATCGAGATAGCCCCGGACCGTCTCGATGCCGACACGGGCGAGACGGACAACCGCCTGGGTGACCTCGTCCTCTTCGCCGGCAATGAGGAGGATCGGTTGATCGGGAGGGAGCAGACTGCCGGCCCAGGAGGCAAACTGGCCATTGAGACCGATGTGGATCGAGCCGGGGATATGGGCCTGCCCGAAGGCCGCCGAGGTGCGCAGGTCGAGCAGGATCGCGTCCGCCTGGTGCAGTCGGTTGACCTCCTCCGGCGTCAACGCCGGCGGCTTGCTCATCTCGTCGAGCGAACGCGCGCCTTGCCGATTGATCTCGGCGTCGCGTGGAAAATAGCCCGGGACGGCCGGGAGATCGGTCGTCATCATCTGGACGAACGTCTCCTTCTCCATCGGCTGCAGCGCGTAGTTGAACTTTCTTTGATGGCCGATCGTCGAGGAGGTCTCGGTGGAGATGTTGCGCCCGCAGAGCGAGCCGGCCCCGTGAGCCGGGTGGACCTCAACGTCGTCGGCGAGGCGCAGGATCTTGCCGTGCAGGCTCTCGTAGAGCATCCCGGCCATCTGCTCGGGCGTATAGCCCTTCGATCCGGCCAGATCAGGACGGCCGACGTCGCCGATGAAGAGCGTGTCGCCGGTCAGCACTTTGACCGGCTCGGGAGAGGAGGCCAGATCGATGACCAGCACGGAGAGGCTCTCCGGGGTGTGGCCGGGGGTCTCCAGAAAGCGCAGGATCACCTCTCCAATCCGGATCTCTTCGCCCTCGCGCACCGCCCGGTGCGGAAAGGCAGCCTCGGCCCGGGCGCCAAAGACGATCTCGGCGCCCGTCTTGTCGGCCAGCTCGCGGTGTCCGCTGACGAAGTCGGCGTGGAGGTGGGTCTCGATGACGTAGCGGATGCGCAGCCCGTGGGCCTGGGCCTCTTCGAGGTACTGGGCGATATCGCGCTGTGGATCGACGACCACGGCCTCGCCGGCAGACCCGATCAGGTAGGAGGCGTGGGCGAGACAACCAA
Source organism: Acidobacteriota bacterium (assembly GCA_040380245.1). Classification (GTDB taxonomy): domain Bacteria; phylum Acidobacteriota; class Blastocatellia; order RBC074; family RBC074; genus CAIOZW01. The sequence goes on from JBEIJP010000010.1 coordinate 5,000, forward strand.
GGTAGAACTGTTTGAAGATCATGGCTTCTCCTCTGTCCGGATCTGGCTCTTCTGGCTCTTCCAGTCTGAGCGATGAGGGTCAGGCGCGCTGCTCGGCGGCGTGACGGGCCTGGGTCTCGGCCGGTCGCGTGAGAAGGCGGGCGAGGTTTCCGCCAAAGATCGCCTGAGCCTCTTCGTGGGAGCAGCCCAGCTCGACGAGCACCGCCGCCTGTTGATCGAAGACAGCCGCCTGCCAGCCGCGGGGGAAGAAGGACGAGTCGGTGCCGAAGAGCAGGCGCTGCGGCCCAACCACCGCCAGCGCCCGGCGGAAGACATCGGCAAGGCTCCCGAGAGAGGCGTCGTAGCGCATCCAGCGGTGGCTACCCGAGGTGTCGAGGCGAACATTCGGGCAGAGATCGGCGAGCATGAGGGCTTCCCGGAACATCCCTGCCCCGAAATGGGGAACGAGAAACGGGACGGTCGAGAACTCCGCGGCGAGGCGGGCCAGCTCGAGCGGCGAGGAGAGCGTCTGATCGAAGTAGGAGGGCAGGCCCAGCTTCTGGCGAACACCGACCGAGAGAACTCCACAGTGAACGAAAATGGCCGTCCCGGGCCGCTCCCGGACCAGCTCGGCGATCGCCCGGACCCCTTCCGTCTGCGACACCCGATACCCGTGCATCGCCGGGAAGAGGCAGGCGACCTGCAGCCCAAGCTCGTCAAAGGCCCGCCGCACCCGCTCCGTACTCCCGGGCGACGTCGGATCGACGAAGAAGGCGCCGCTGATCCGGTCCGGAAATGCGGCGCAGGCCGCCGCGATCGAGGACTCATCCCCCGGCACACTCGCCATGAGCAGCGCGCGGGCGACTCCGTGCCTGGTCAACTCCCGCACCCAATCGGCCGCGAACTGGGCCGGATCTTCGGGGGGCATGACCCACCCGGTCCGCTCCACTACCCGCTCGAGCGGATTCGCCGCCTGCGACAGGTCGGGAGACTGGCGAATCAGCGTCTCGAAAAAGGCTCGTGAAAAGAGGTGCGCGTGCGCGTCTCGCACCTCGATTGGACCCCACGGCGTCTCTCTCTGCATCGAACTCCTCCTCTGGATGAGAATCGAAACCACTACTACTTTTCCCCAGCGAGGGGAGGGATGTCAACCGGTCGCCCGCCCGCTCACGGGCGCAGATAGCGTTCCGGGTTCTTCTTGAAGGCGTCCCGACAGCTGGCGCAGCAGAAGTAGACGGTCCGGCCGGCAAAGCCGAATTTGATCTCGCGATCGACCGGCGCCCCGGTCACCGGGCAGGTCTCGACGCCGTCTCCCTTGCCGAGAAACTCGCCCGTCGGCTCGGTCTTCGCCCCCGGAAGCGGGTGGGCCTTGTGCATGATCAACGGCCCCACTTCGACAAACTCAGTAACGCCATCGGCGTGAGCCTGAATCAGCTGGACGACAGAGGGGTCCTTCGAGGTCTCCCGGACGCGCACTCCCCTGGCGGTCGGCAACACCTCCATCTCGATCTGGTCAGCGTGCTTGAAGAGGGCCGCGAAGAGCGGATCCCACATCCGGATCGGCTGCCGCTTGACGAGCCGCTCCTTCATCGCCTGGGTATGGCCGATGATGAGGGCCTGGACGGCCGGATCGTCCGACTCGGTGAGGGTCTCGACGCCCCCGTCGATGCGGGTCACCGTGCGACGGATCTTCTGATGCTGATCGAAGAGCTCGTGAATCGTCCGCATGTCCTCCCGTTGCCGGGCCATGCCCGCCCCGGGCCCCTGCGCCAGGCCGCTTCCCGTCGAGACGAGAAGCAGAAGGGCGACCCACCCTAACCGACGCCTTTTTCCTCTGTTTCGATTGTTCATGGATTCCTCCGCTGGGCCAACTTCCGTCTCCAGATGAAATCCGGATAGTAGTTTGCAGATCGAGCTGAGACACGCCCTTCACTATACCAGAGAAGCACTGCCTGCGGCCTGACTCGACGACAGATCCGACATTGTGTGCTCTGGCCCTGCCCCTGCCCCCTCACCGCTTGCCCCTCACCCCTTCCCCGGCTATATTTCGCGCGCTGAACGTGCGAGCCAGGTGTTGCGGGGTGAGCGAGGAGGAGGTCGGCATGAACGAATCGCGGCGCGAGTTTTTGTTGAGGTCGGGCGGAGGACTGGGAAGTCTCGCCCTGACGTGGATGATGGCGCGAGAGGAGGCCGGGGGGCAGTCCCAAAGACCGTCCGGGGCGCGGGCGAAGCGAGTGGTGCAGTTCTTCATGGCGGGTGCGGCGAGCCACCTTGACCTCTTCGATTTCAAGCCGGAGCTGGTCAAGCGGCACGGTCAGCCAAGCGACTTCGGGGAGCCGGTCGAGGCGTTCCAGGACGGGCTCGGGCCGTGGCTCAAGCCGATCTGGGACTTTCGGCCTTACGGGAAGAGCGGGAAGCTCCTGAGCGAGCCGGTGGCGGCGCTCGGCTCGGTGGTCGACGAGATCGCCTTCGTTCACAACATGGTCAGCAAGTCGGGGGTCCACAGCACGGCGACGCTGCTGCAATCGACCGGCTTCCTGCTGCCGGGCTTTCCGGGGGCGGGCTGCTGGGTATCGTACGGGCTGGGGTCGATGAACGAGAACCTGCCGACCTTCGTCGTCCTGCCGGACCATCGCGGAATGCCGTCGAACGGAGTGAAGAACTGGGACGCGGCCTTCCTGCCGGCGGAGCATAGCGGCACGATCGTCTACCCGGGACAGCCGACCCCGGTCAACGACCTGCACCCGCACCGGAACGGGAGCTTCATCACGCCGGAGAGCGAGGCGGCGACACAGCAGCTCCTGGCGGCCATCAATCGCCAGCACGCCGAGGCGCGGGCCGGCGATGGGCGGCTCGAAGGGCGGATTCGGAGCTACGAGCTGGCCGCCCGGATGCAGCTGGCGGCCCCGGAAGCGCTCAACCTGCGGGAGGAGCCGGAGCATATTCTCAAGCTGTATGGTCTCGATCGTGGCCCGCGTGAATGGCCCAAGGTGATCAACAACGAGGAGGAGATCTTTCACTTCGGACAGAAGTGTCTGGCGACGCGCCGGCTGCTCGAGCGCGGAGTCCGTTTCGTCCAGGTCTGGAGCGGCAACGACAACAGCTTCCCGCGGCGGAACTGGGATTCGCACGAGGATGTGCGGACCGATCACGGCCCGCTGGCGACGGGGATGGCCAGGGGTTGCGCGGCCTTGATCCAGGACCTCCAGCAGCGCGGCATGCTCGAGGAGACGATCATCCTCTGGACGACCGAGTTCGGACGAATGCCGTCGAGCCAGGCGGGCAAGGGACGGGATCACAACCCGTATGTCTTCACCAACTGGCTGGCCGGCGGAGGGATCAAGGGCGGGGTGACGTATGGTGAGAGCGACGAGTTTGGCTACAAGCCGCTCGACCGGAGCAATCCGACCCAGGTCTACGACATCCACGCGACGATCCTTCACCTGCTGGGGATCGATCACACCAAACTGACGATCTATCACAACGGCATCAACCGCCGGCTGACCGATGTCCACGGCCGCGTCATCCGCGAACTGCTGGCCTGAAGAGGTCCGCCTGTTTGAAGAGCGGATCGATCGATCCTGCGCCACACGAGTTCAAGGCCGAACGATCGAATCGGTGTGAAGATGGAAAGAGTCTTCGCGCGGGGGTAGTTCCACAGAACAGAGGAGAGAGCATGCGACGAGCGACAAGCAGGCGGGGGTTGGTGGCGATCCTGGTCGTGATTTCTGTTCTGACCGGTCTGCGTCAGGGTGCAGCATGGCAGGAGGAGCGCCCGGCGCGGGAAGTGTCGTTCGCGCGCGACATCCGGCCGATCCTGACAACGCGTTGTCTGAGCTGCCACAATGGGACGCGGACGAGCGGCGGATTGCGGCTCGACCTGCGCCAGTCGGCGGTTCGGGATTCGATCCTCATTCCCGGGAAGGCACGGGAGAGCCGACTCTATCAGCGGATCGCGGCGACGGATGAGGAGGTCATGCCGCCGACGGGCGAGCGGTTGACGGAGGAGCAGATCGGACTGATCCGCGACTGGATCGATCAGGGCGCGGAGTGGCCGGATGAGCTCGCCGGTGAATCGGCCGGAGCGGGACACTGGGCCTGGCGACCGGTAGTCAAGCCGGAGGTCCCGCGACTCTCCACTGCCGGAGTCGGCCATCCGATCGACGCCTTCCTCGCGGAACGGCTCAGCCGGGCCGGCCTGAAGATGTCGCCTGAGGCCGACCGCCGGACGCTGATCCGCCGCCTCAGCTTCGACCTGACCGGGCTGCCGCCGACGCCGGAGCGCGTGGCCCGGTTCATCACCGATCCGGATCCGCGGGCCTACGAGAAGCTGGTCGAGGAGCTGCTCGCCTCGCCGCGCTACGGTGAGCGCTGGGCGCGCCATTGGCTCGATGTCGTCCACTATGGCGATACGCACGGTTACGACAAAGACAAACCGCGGCCGAACGCCTGGCCCTATCGCGACTATGTGATCGAGTCCTTCAACCAGGACAAACCCTACGCCCGTTTCGTCGAGGAGCAGCTGGCGGGCGATGTGCTCTACCCGGGGACCCGCGACGGGTACCGAGCGCTCGGATTCATTGCCGCCGGGCCGTGGGACTTCATCGGTCACGCCGAGCTTCCGGAATCGAAGATCGATGGCAAGATCGCCCGCCACCTCGATCGCGACGATATGGTCGCGAACACGATGGGCACCTTCACCAGCGTCACCGTCCACTGCGCCCAGTGCCACAACCACAAGTTCGACCCGATCCCGCAGACCGACTACTACGCGCTGCAATCGGTCTTCGCCGCGCTCGACCGGACCGATCTGAAATTCATCCCGGGCGATGCGGCGCAGACCAGACGGCTCGCGGAGTTGGAAGGCCGGCAACGGGTGCTCGCCGATCAGAAACGGGGCCTCGAACGCGAGGCGGCGAAGCGGGCGGGAGATTCCGTACGCCTGCTGGATGAGCGGATCGCGGCCCGACCCAGGGAGGCGCCCGACCTCGCCGAGCTGCGGCGGGAGCGCGAAGCGCTGGTGCGAGCGGCGATGAGCGAGGAGAAGCGGCGGGAGCTCGACCGCCTTGCCACAGAGCTGGCCGCGATCAGCCGCGAGCTGGCGGGGCTGCCGCCCCCCGAGGTGGTCTACGCTGGAACCGTCTGGCACGGGTCCGGGGCCAACTTTGTCGGAACGGGAGCGAAGGGCGGAAGGCCGCGTCCGATCCACGTCCTCGCCCGGGGTCAGGTGACCGCGCCCGGTCGACCGATCGAGCCGGGCGCGCTGGGCATGCTCGACTTTCAACCGGCCCGGTTCGCGCTCAGCCCTGACGCGCCTGAGGGCGAGCGTCGCCTCGCCCTCGCCCGCTGGATCACCCATCGCGATAATCCGCTGACCTGGCGGAGCATCGTCAATCGTGTCTGGCAGTACCACTTTGGGGCCGGGATCGTCGCGACCCCCAACGACTTCGGCCACAACGGCGCGAAACCGACCCATCCGGAACTGCTCGACTGGCTCGCCGCCGGGTTTCGCGATGGAGGCGGCTCGATCAAGTCGCTCCACCGCCTGATCGTCACCAGCGCCGCCTATCGCCAATCGAGCAACGGCATCCAGGGAAGGGGCGTCGACGATGGCAACGCCCTGCTCTGGCGACAGAATCGACGCAAACTCGAAGCGGAAGCCCTGCGCGACGCCATCCTCACGGCCAGTGGTCGGCTCGATCTGCGAATGGGCGGGCCGGGCTGGCAGGACTTTGTCATCGAGCGCCCCGAGCACTCTCCGCACTACGAATACGGGCTTGCCGATCCAGAGGACGAGACCACCTGGCGACGCTCGATCTATCGCTTCATCGTTCGCTCACAGACCCAGCCCTGGATGACGGCGCTCGATTGCGCCGACCCGTCGATGCGCGTCGACCGGCGCAATGAGAGCATCTCCCCCCTCCAGGCACTGACCCTGCTCAACAATGGCTTGATGCTCAGCCAGGCTCGCCACTTTGCCGCCCGGCTCGAACGCGAGCGGCCAGGTGATTTGAGCGGACAGGTCGATCGCGCCCTCGCGCTCACTCTCGGGCGGTCCCCCTCACCAGAAGAGAGGGCCGCCTTTGTCGCCTTCGCCGAACGTCACGGGCTGCCCAACCTTGCCCGCGCCATCTTCAACCTCAACGAATTCGCCTTCGTCGATTGATCGGACGGAAATGCCTCATCCTCGCGCCCGTAGATGCTCTCTCGGCTGTCATCGGCTTTTGCACCTTTAACGGAATGTGTCGTTACCCAGGTAAGAAAATCCTCGGCCTTCTCTGCCGGGGTCATCATCGCGTGCTGCAGGCCTGAAACCCCTTCTGCCAGCGTGCGCAACAAGACATCGAGCGCGACTCCCTCCGATTCGGCTTTTTCTTTGAGTGATTGCAGGATCGCGGCTGATCTCAAATCGATTTGAATAGTAACTGTCGGAGTGCTCATCGATCCACCTCACACAATAGATCTGGCCAGTCTTCTGCAGAAAAGGCAAGCAGACCACTCCCCGCAGTTTAAGGGATCTGAGACCAAGTGATCTCAACTAACATCCGATCAAGTGACCCCCCAGGGATCTCCGCTTCCAGTTTGAGGATAGCGCTGGTTTGGTCTCCTCGGCAAGCTTCCCCCGGCGCTGGCGAGCAGATTCGAGGTCCCGATGCCGCTGGGTCGGCTCTGGTGGCAGGTCATCTCCGTATCCTTGTACCTTTCTGCGCGTGTGGAGCGTCTCGAAGGATGTAGCTGATGAGTCAGTCTCGATGTGGCCTTCTTCCTCGCTTGGACGGATCGGCTCAGTGCGTGGTCGCCGCCATCGGTTCGGCGGGCCCCGCTCCGCCTTCCAGCGGGTAGTTCTTGCGCTCGCTGAGGTAGTAGAGGATCGGCACCGTCACCCGGGAGAGGAAGAGCGAAGCGACCTCTCCCGCCATCAGCGAGATGGCCAGCCCCTGAAAGATCGGATCGAAGAGGATGACGATGGCCCCGACGACGACTGCCGCCGCCGTCAGCATCATCGGACGGAACCGGACGGCCCCGGCGTCGATCACCGCCTCTGCCAAAGGCATCCCCTGCTGCAGCCGCAGCTCGACGAAATCGACGAGAATGATCGAGTTGCGAACGACGATCCCCGCTCCCGCGATAAAACCGATCATCGACGTGGCGGTGAAGAAGGCGTCCATCAACCCGTGCGCCGGCAGGATCCCGACCAGCGAGAAGGGGATCGCCGCCATGATCGTCAACGGCGTCTTGAACGACTGGAACCAGCCGACGACGAGGATGTAGATGAGGATCAGCACCGCCGCGAAGGCGATTCCCAGATCGCGGAAGACCTCGTAGGTGATGTGCCATTCGCCGTCCCACTTCATCGCGTACCGATCGGTCGACGCCGGTTGCGAGGCGACATAGCGCTCCATGGCGTACCCTTCGGGAAGCCGGAGCTGGTCAAGGGCCTCGTTGAGCTGGAGAATCGCATAGACGGGGCTCTCCGCGCTGCCCGCGACATCTCCCGTGACATAGGTCACCGGCATGAGGTTCTTGTGGTAGATGCTCTTCTCGTTCTTCTCCTCGAGGATGTGAACGACCGAGGAGAGCGGTACGAGCTGGCCCTGCTGCCCGGCGACGCGCAACTCACTGAGCGCGGTCAGGCTCGACCGCTTCTCGCGGGGCAGCTGGAGGACGATCGGGAGGTCCTCCTTCTCGGCGGGCTGATGGGCGAGCCCGACCGACATCCCCTCGACGGCCATCCGCAAGGTGACGGCGACCTGCTCGGTCGAGACGCCGTGGAGGGCCGCCTTCTCGCGGTCGACCTCGAAGCGGTACTTCGTCTGCTCGTCCTCGACATAGGAGTCGACGTCGACGACCCCCTCGGCGCGATCGAAGATCTGCCGGACCTGCGCGGCGATCTCCATCTGACGGGTGTAGTCTGGACCATAGATCTCGGCGACGAGCGTCTGCAAGACCGGCGGGCCGGGCGGAACTTCCGAGATCTTGACGCGCCCCTGGTAGCGCGCAGCGATCTGCTGGATCGGCGGTCGCACCTCCTTGGCGATCTCGTGGCTCTGCCGGTCGCGGTGCTCCTTCGAGACCAGATTGACCTGGATGTCGGCGACATTCGGTCCGCGTCGCAGGTAGTAGTGCCGGACCAGCCCGTTGAAATTGAACGGGGAGGCCGACCCGACATAGCTCTGGTAGTCGACGACCTCCGGAACTGTCCGGAGATAGTCGCCAATCTCCCGGGTCAGCGCCGCCGTCTGCTCGAGGGTCGTTCCCTCCGGCATGTCGACGATCACCTGAAACTCGCTCTTGTTGTCGAAGGGCAACATTTTGACGCGAACGACCTTGAAGGCGAGGAGCGAGACCGAGCCGAGGAGGAGGAGCAGGACGATGCCCAGAAAGCTGTAGCGCCACTTCGGAACCCGGATGAGGACGCCCATCAGTTGCCGGTAGAGCCGTGTCGCCCGCCCCTCGGCCTGCTCGTCGTGTGAGGGTCCGCCCTCTCGCTTGAGAAAACGGAGACTCGCCCACGGCGTGACGATAAAGGCGACCAGCAGCGAGAAGATCATCGCCGCCGAGGCCCCGATCGGAATCGGCCGCATGTACGGCCCCATCAACCCGCTGACAAAGGCCATTGGCAGAATCGCCGCGATCACCGCGAACGTCGCCAGAATCGTCGGATTCCCGACCTCGTCGACCGCCTCGACCGCGACGTCGATGATCGCCCGGCCGCGATTGCCGGGCAGGTGGTAGTGGCGGGCAATGTTTTCGACCACCACGATCGCGTCATCGACCAGAATCCCGATCGAGAAGATCAGCGCGAAGAGTGTGATCCGATTGAGGGTGTAGCCGTAGAGGTAGAAGACCGCCAGGGTCAGCGCCAGCGTCACGGGAATCGCGATCGCCACGATCCCCGATTCGCGAAACCCGAGCGTCAGCCAGATCAGCGCCGCCACCGAGAAGATGGCGATCAGCATGTGCAAGAGCAGCTCGTTCGACTTCTCGCTGGCCGTCTCGCCGTAGTTGCGGGTCGTCGAGACGCGCACCCCGGCCGGGATGAGCGTCCCCTCGAGCCGCTCGACCTTCTCGAGAACACGCTCGGCGATCTCGATGGCGTTCTTGCCTTTCCGCTTGGCCACGGCGAGGGTCACCGCCGCCTGTGGCGCCCCGACCTGCCTGTCCGGCGCGGCGGCGGGCCCAGTGGCGAAGCCGACGTAGTCGGCCGGCTCCTCCGGTCCATCCTCGATCCGCGCGACATCCCGCAGGTAGATCGGACGCTGCCCTTGCGCCCCAATGACGACCCGTCCGACCTCCTCCGCCGTCTTGAGAAATCCCCCGCTCTCGATGAGAAATTGACGATTGCCCGCGGCGAAGCTTCCCGCCTGCAGCTGCCGATTCGATTGTTGCAGAAGGGGGACGAGCGTGGCCGGCGCGATCTGGTAGGCGGCCATCCGCGCTTCATCGAGCACGACCCGCACCTGGCGCCGCTGGCCGCCGATGATCGTCACCTCCGAGACATCCGGGACCTCTTTGATTCGGTCATGGAGCTGCGCGGCGACCCGCCGCAGCGTGAAGTGGTCGTACTGGTCGCTCGACAAGGTCAGGGCGACGATCGGCACGTCGTCGATCGAACGCGGCTTGACGAGCGGCAGCGACGCTCCCGGCGGGATCAGGTCGGCGTTCGCCATCAACTTCTGGTTGAGTCGGACGATGGCGTCCTCCTCGTTCTGCCCGACGAAGAAGCGCACAATCACCATCGACATTCCCGGCGAGGAGGTCGAGTAGAGGTACTCGACGCCAGGAATCTCCCAGAGCAGCTTCTCCATCGGTTTGGTGACCCGCTCCTCCATCTCCTGTGCCGAACTGCCGGGCATCTGCACGAAGACGTCGATCATCGGGACGATGATCTGCGGCTCCTCTTCCCGCGGAAGCATGACCACCGCGCCCAGCCCGAGAAGGATCGACGCGGCGATGATCAAAGGGGTCAATTTGGAATGGATGAACGCGTGGGCCAGTCTCCCGGCGGCGCCGATCTCCTTCATTGTACCTGCACCCCTTCCCGCTCGATGCGAGCACTCTCCGTCACCAGCCGTTCGCCCGGCGTCAAGCCAGAGAGAACCTCGCGGCGGCCCTCCCGCTCTTCCCCAAGGGTCACCAGGCGCAGCTGGGTCCGTCCCCCCTCGCCGACGACAAAGACCCCCGTCAGTTGCCCCTTCTGGAGAACCGCGGAGGTCGGAATCAGAATCGATGGCCGCTCTCCCATCTGGAAATGGGCCCGGCCAAACATCCCCGAACGGATCCGGGCTTCGACCGGCAGGGTGATCTTGACGGTGTAGGTTCGCGTCGCGGGATCGGTCGCCGGAACGATCTCCGCCACCTGTCCGGCCATCTCCCCCAATCCCAGCGCGTCGAGCTGGACCCTGACCGGCGTCTCGCGCGAGATCTGCCCAATTCGCAGCTCATCGATGGCCACCTCGAGGCGATAGGTCCCGGTCTCTTCGACCGTCAAGAGGGGCGCCCCCGGCGAGGCGAGCGTCCCCACCTCGACGTGGCGGGCCGTCACCACCCCCGCGAAGGGAGCCGCGACCCGGGCGTACCCAGCGGCAACCTCCGCCACCGTGACATCGGCATGCGCCTGGTCGATCTTCGCCGTCACCATCGTCCGCCGCGCCTCGATCACCTGGGCCATCCGATTGGCGCGCTCCAGCTCGGCTTCCGCGACTCGCGCGCGCGCCTTGACCTCGTCAAACTCCTGGTCGCTGACCGATTTTCGCTCGTGGAGGCCCTGGTATCGCCGCAGCGTCGCCTGGGCCAGCTCCCGACCTGCCTCGGCTGCACGACGGGCCGCTTGCGCGGCCTGGGCGTTCTGCTCGACCTCCTGCGCTGCCGCCTGCGCCTCACGCAGCCCCGCCTGCGCCTTGCCGAGCAGCGCCCGCGCGTCCTGATTCTCGATCTCGACCAGCACCTGTCCGGCCCGAACCCGCTCCCCTTCCCTGACCCGCACCGCCGTCACCACCCCCATCACCTTGGCGGAGAGGTCCGACGAGGTCTTCGATCGCACCGTCCCCGAGGCCGTGTAGCGATCCTGAATCTTCGACTCGACGACCTCCTCGGTCCTGACTCCCGAGACGACCGTCGGCTTCGTCTCGCGCCCGCTCTCGCTTCCCTGCCCGCCCCCGCACGCGGCGGCACCCCCTGCCAAGAGCCCTACTCCCAGAAGAAGAATCCCCGTCTTTTTCATGATCTGATCACTTCCTGTTCGCTCTCTCCCCCGTCCAGGAGAGCCCTCCCTGCGCCATCAAGAGACGAATGGGTCAACCCCGGTCAGCTGGCCCGTCGTCAGCAGCAGCCCGGCATAGCCAACATAGTAGTCATAGCGCGCCGCCAGCACCTGCAGCCGCGTGCGCGTCAACGCCGTCTGCGCCCGCAGCAGTTCGGTCATCGTCGTGAGCCCTTCCCGGTAGCGGTCCTGGACGATCCGCAACGCCTCGGTGGCCCGCTCCGTCGTTCGCGCGGCGACCACCCTCCGCTCCGCCGCGGTCCGCACCCGCTGCCGCGCCTCGACCACTTCAAATTGGATCTGTTGCCGCAGATGATCCTGCTCTCCGGAAGCGATCTCGGCGGCCGCCCGTGCCTGCGCGACCCGCGCACCACGCCCCGCGTCGAGCAGTTGAAAGGTGATGCTGACCCCGACCGTGTAGTCGCCGCTGCCGTTGATCCAGTCGTGCCGGCTCGCCCCCGCGCTGGTGAAGAGGTCGACCCGCGGCAGGTACTCACTGCGCGCTCCCCGAACACCGGCCTGGCCACTCTCGATCGCCAATCCGGCCCGCACCAGCTCAGGACGGTTCTGCAGCGCCTCGCGCAGCAGCCCCTCCTGGCTCTCGAGCGGGAAGGTGCGCGCTCCCAGCTCACCCGAGAGGACCTGCGGCGTCTCGATCGCGATCCCCATCGCCGTGTTGAGCGCCGCCAATGCCGTCATCTCCTCGCCCGTCGCCTCGATCTGCTGCTGGCGAACCTCCGACAGCTGCACCTCCGCCGCCAGCAGGTCGGCCACCACCGCCGTCCCCAACTCGACCCGGTTGCGGCTCAACTCGACATCCGCCTCCGCCAACCGCACCGACTCGGTGGTCACTTGACGGCGCGACCGCGCCAACAGCAGCCCGAAATAGGACCGAATCACCTCGAAGCGGATCCGCTGCGCCACCTGCTCCGTCTGCGTCCCCGCCTGCTCCCGCCGCAGCGCCGCCTGCCTGATCCGCGTCGACGCCTGCCGCTGGTCGAAGACCGGCATCCGCATCGAGACCCCGACCCGAAAATTGGTCAACGCCTCCGGATTGTTCAGCCGCGGCAGGAAGAAGTTCTGCTGGGTGAACCGACCCTGCTCCAGGAGAGACCCAAAGGCAAAGACCGGGTTGTTCCCCCGCGTCACCGTCTCACTCAACTGGATCGTCGGCCAGCGCGAACGTCGCGCCTCCTCCAGCTGCGCCTCCGCCAACGCCCCTCCCGACGCCGTCGCCCGGACGAGGGGATGGCTCCGCAAGGCGATGTCCACCGCGATGGGAAGCGTCAGCGACTCACGCTCCTGCGCCCAGGCCACTCCCGCCATCCCCTCAATTCCGATCGCCAGGGCGATCCAGACCATTGCTCCTCTCAACCCTCTTCTCATCACTCACTCCCCCTACGCCGGCTGATCCCTGACCCCCAACTTGCGCAGAAAGGTCATCATCGGACACCAATTCGTAAAGGCCGACTGCATCAGGTTCAAAGCGACAAACCCGGTAAAATAGAGCCACTTCGGGCTGTGGTAGACACTCAGCAGAATCGTCGTCAGGACGATGCTCCCCGCAATCAACCGCAAAAACCGATCCACTGTCATCGCATCCTCCC
>JBEIJP010000011.1:0-17405 GCA_040380245.1 Acidobacteriota bacterium
GGCATTGGAGAGGGGATCGCGCGCCTCTTCGCCGCCGAGGGGGCCCGCGTCGTCGTCTCCAACCGGGATGTCGCCAAGGCGGAAGCAGTGGCCCGCTCCATCGAGGAGGCCGGTGGCACGGCCCTCCCCGCCAGGGCGGACGTCGCTCTCGAGAGCGACTGTCGGGCGGTGATCGATGGCGCCGTCGCCGCCTGGGGGCAGGTCGACGTCCTCGTCAACACTGTCGGCTGGAGCGCGCGCGGAACCATCGAGGAGACGAGCGTGGAACTCTGGGACCAGGTCTTCCAGCTCAACGTCCGGAGCTCCTTCATCTGCACGCAACAGGCGGTCACCCACATGAAGCCCCGGCAGCGCGGCTCGATCATCAACATCGGCTCCGTCAACGCCTACATCGGCGAGCCGAAACTGATGGCCTATGCTGCCTCGAAGGGCGCCTTGATGACGCTGACACGGAACCTGGCCAGCTACCTCAACCGCTATCGCATCCGCGTCAACCAGCTCAACGTCGGATGGACGCTCACGCCGAACGAGCATTACGTCAAGGTCCACATCGAAGGCAAGGGGGAGAACTGGGTCGAAGAGGCCCTGCAGAGCCGTCCGTGGGGACGGCTCCTCTCGCCCCTCGACATCGCCTATGCCGCCCTCTACTTCGCCAGCGACGAGAGCGAGGCCATCACCGGATCGGTCCTCGATCTCGAGCAGTACCCCGTCGGTGCACCTCCCAACTGGTAACGGCACAGCCGGCTGATCAAACAGCGGGTATCAGGAGCGCGGAAAGGAGGGGTCTTCGAGGATCTGTCGAATCTGCCAGAGATGCCGTCGCTCGTGGGCGGTCATCAAGGCCAATGATCCCCCCAACGAAAACCGCAGCAACCGCAAGGCCGGGGAGACGACCCGTGCGCGTTGTAAGTCGACGCCATTCGCCCAGATCATCAGCTCCTGCAACCGATCCTGAAAGGTGAGAAAGGACGGCCAGATCTCTGCCATCGGACGGTCTGGCGGCGGCAGGAAGCGGCGTGGGGCGGGAATCCGACGGCGCGGCGGTGGTTCTGTCAACGAGAGGAAGAACCGCTCGAACCATCCGCGGCGAAAAGGGCCTTCGCCAAGCCACCCCTGTGCGCGCGCGTCATTGATCGAGGCGTGGATGACTGGAAAATAGTTGCGGGCGGTCGCGTTGAGGTGCTCCAGGCACTGCGCGATCGACCAGCGTTCCGGCGCTGGTTGCCAGGCGCATTGGGCCTCGCTCAGCCCTTCGACGAGGGCCTTTGCCTCTTCCCGGATCCGGTCGACCTGCTCAAAGCCATCGCGCAACTCCGGACAGAGACCTTCGTGTCGTGGTGATTCAGGTGTCATCGTTCTCTCTCACAGCCTCAATTGGCGACCGATTCCCCCAGTTGAATCTGCTGATCCGTCAAGCCCTCGAAGCTGTCATCGTGGCTAATCACGAAGAGCTGCTGAAAGTCGTGAATCCGGCCAAGATGAAGGGCGAGGCTTCGCCGGCGCTCTTCATCGAGGTTGGTCGTCGGCTCATCGAAGAAGGCGATCCGGATCTCTGACAGCTCCCGCAGGAGCGCCAGACGGACGGCCAGTGCAGCAGCCATCTGCTCCCCTCCCGAGAGAGTCTGAAAAGGGCGTGTCCAGACCCCTTCCTCGAGTGTGATCTCATAGTCCCGGTTCCAACGCAGCGTCACATCATACCGTCCGGTAATCTCCCGGTACAACTGATTTGCTTCGTGCGAGATCGAGTGCAGATACGACTCGGTGATGTAGGGGGCGGCGCGGACGAGAAGATCGCGAATCAGTTCCGTTCGCTCACGAAGTCGGAGAAGCGTGGCCCGGTCTTGAGCCAGAGCGGCCGCGCGCTCCTGGAGAACTTCCAGCCGTGCCCGCTCTGTGACCAGTCCGTCGAGCTGACCTTCCAGAGAGACCCGCCGGGTCGCCATCACGGCAAGCCGCTCCCGACAGCGGTCGTAGGCCTCCGCATCGCGCTGATGTGCCTCCCGGTCATAGGTGGCCTCCAGTTCCTCAAGGCGGGCATCGACCAGTGCCTGTTGCTGGGCGAGCAACTCGACCTCCGCCTCGAGTCGGGAGAGATCCTCCTCCCGAGCGGCGAGCGTCTCCGCCGGCGATCGATGGGCCAGATAGGCAAAGTGGTCCGACTCGAACTGTGCGCGTCGGGCAGTGATTGCCGCGATCTCCTCACCGAGGGAGGCATACGCCTGCAGGGCCAGTTCGAGTTCCTGACAGGCTGCGCTTGCCTCCTCGACTCCCCGCCTGGTCTGGTCGCGAATGGCCTCCCATTCCTCCGCTCGCGCCATCATCCGACGCAATCCCTGGGCACGCCCTCGCGGATCCGCCAACCGCTCCAATTGATCCCGCGCCTCTTGAATCCGCTTCTCCGGATCGCCGAGCGCCTCCAGCCGCGCCTGCAGCTGATCGAACGCGGCGCGTTTCACTTCGCCTTCGGCGAGGGTCTGGGCCTGCTCCTGTCGGAGGACCTCGGCGCGATCGAGCTGTCGCTGTGCTTCCCGGGCCGCCCGCACCTCGATCGCCAGTTGCTTGAGACGCTCGCGCCGCCGAGCCATCTCCTGCGTCGAGAGAGACGCGTCGAGCGCGCTGATCTCCTTCGTCAACTCCTGCTCTTGTCGCTCGAGAGAGCTCAGCCGATCTGTCTGCACGCTCCAGGACTCGCGACATTCCGGCAGACGAGCTGCCCTGAGGACCGCCTGCCGCAGGGATTGCAGCTCGTGCTCTCCTCGGGCCAACTCTTCGCGGAAGCGCTCGACCTCGGACGCCCGGCGGTCGAGCCCGTCGCGAAACTTCGTCTCGACAGACTCTCCCGGTCGCAGATTGAGGCACCGCTCCGTCAGCAACGGGCAGAGCCCTCCCTGATCAAGCGCAGCGATCATCTCCCGATCCCGCAAGAGCTCGGCACTGGCCTGGCTGAGCCGAGCGGAGAGGGTTTGGTGTTGATCTTCTTTGGCGGGAAGCTCGCGGGCCAGCAACGCCTGCTCTTCGAGATCCGCCAGCTCCGCCTCCAGCCGATCCCGTTCCTGGATCGCTCTCGTTCGAGACTCGGCGAGCCGTTCGCGTTCTTCCCGCTTGAGCCGTCGTCGCTCTTCGGCAACCGCCGCCTGCCGCGTCTCCGCTTCGAGAGTCGCCTGCTCCCGTTCGAGATCCGGGAGGGCTTCCACCCGCCCCGCCTCCGCCATCGCTTGTTCAATTTGACCGCTCAACACCTGATAGCGGGCCCGCAGCCCCTTCAGTTCTTCATCGAGCGTGTCCCGGGAGCGCTGGAGGCTTTGCCACTCCCCACGCGCCTCCTGGGCCTCCGCCAGGGACCGCTCCAGAGCCTCCTGCCGCTCGATCGCCGCCGTCAGTTGGGCGACCTCGGCTCGTGCGAGCGAGACCTCCGCGAGGCGCGCCTCCAACTGTCGAAGTTCCGCGTCGGACTCGACTCGTCGGCGTTCCACCTCTGCCAGCCGTGCCCGCTGCTGATCCCGTTCCTGTCGCTGTTGATCGAGCCGCGCCAACTCCTGGCCTGTCTCGACATATCGTTCCGCCCCGGCTTGCGACCTCCGAACGATCGCCGCCGCCTCCCGTGCCTGCGCCGCGAGTGCCTCCATTCCCGCATAGGCCTCACGTCGCGTCGCCAGGGCCAGCTTCCCCTCCATCGACACTCTTGCCTGCGCTTCGATCTCCTGCGTCAGCTGGCCCCAACCGCGGCTTCGCTCCCGCAGTCGCTCCCGCTCCGTTTCCCCCTCTTCCTGCGCCCGACGGACATTGGCCAGCTCTGCTTCCACCTCGGCAATCCCTTCGACCAGTCCACCGTAGCCTCGCAACTCCCCCTCATAACCGGCCAGCTGCCGCTCCGCTTCCGTCACCCGGCCTTCCACCAATCGCTGGGTTCCCCGCAATTGATCCGAAGCCTGCCGATACTCCTCAACCTTGAGGATCTGATCGAAGACCGCCTTGCGCTGCGTCGGCGCCAACCCAAAATCATAGGTGAAGGCCCCCTGGGGAACCCCAAGGGTTGATCGAAAGAGGGAAGGAAGGAAGATCTGTCTCGGCATCCACGCCCAGCCGCTGTCGTAACCACGGAAGGACCTGCCCTTTCTGCTCGACCAGTCGTGTCTGTGTGATTGGGTCGTAGACAAAGTACCCGCCCGAGGTATCCCGCGTGACGTGGTACTCCCTGCCGTCCAGATCAGACTGGAAGCCGATGGTCGCTTGTCCCTTCCTGGCTCCGCGCTGAAGAAAGTCCTCGCGTCTGTATTCGAGATGATCGAAGAGAACCCAGGCGATCGCCTCCAGAATGGTCGATTTCCCGGAACCATTTGGTCCGCAGATCGCTACCACGCCCGGCTGAAAGAGGAAGACCCTCTCGGCGTGTCGCTTGATGTTCCTCAGTTCGACTCGGGTGATGTACAAGGGCTGAGGGGGCTGGCTTGGGCAAGCGGGCGTCGCTCTACTGCCGCCCAGCAGAGCCGATTCAAGGAGTTTCGCTCTCCCCGCTCTTTATTGGTCAAGCAGGATATGTTCCGTGCGTTCCAAGGGGTAGGCGAGTGGCTTACCAGATCGGCACGGAGCGAATCAATCCAGGTTGATGATATTGGGTATCGCCCGACCGCTTTGCTCTTCCGGCTCAAGAGGTACTGGCAATCACTGACTCTCTCGATACCGCCAAAACCTTGGGTCAACTCGAGAGAAAAGGGAGCCAACGAGTCGCGATCGATTGAAACAGGCTCAACCCGCTGCCGCTTCGCTCGACTCAGGGTGCGCCAGCAGGTGCAACCCTTCCGCACTTCTCGGATCGATCGTCCGAAGATGACGACGCCCCCTCATCTCCCAGATCGCCGTGATCGTCCCGTTCTTCTCCACTGCGTGGTACGTGATCTCTTCCTGCACTGCCTCTTCGCCTGCGGCTTCCTTTGGCATGGCCACCTCTGTCATCTCACTCATCGATCTTTACTCCCTATGATGCTATCTATCTTGCGACTAAACTATGAACAGAATCGACTGAATTGAATCGACTGCAAAGAAATGTACATCTGACGATTATGGATATTCGAATCCTTCCTGACGCTTCGACCTGCCACCCTCCTGCCCACACCTGGCGACACAACGAAACGGTTCTGGCGATTCTCAAGGGATCGCCAATGCACGATCGTGGGGTTGGGGAGATGACCACGAAGCTGTGATCATGCCACAGAAAACCTCCATCCGTCAAAGTTGATCGGCTTGACGCCCCCCGGCACCTCCACTAGAATTTCATTGGCTGGACGTTGATCGTATTGGCAACGGCAGTGAAGCGCGACGGTCTGTGCAGGTCGTCGCCAGAGAGACCGTTCACCCTTCGGCCGCTTGACGCCGACAACGCTCCCATTCTCCCGGTTCTTTGACCCTGAGGGCGACTTCCGACGGCACGGTACCTCCCACTTCTCCTCAACTTCCCGAACTTTTCCGGATACAACCTATGAATGTTATTGAAAAAGCGATCACCAAAGTGTTTGGCTCCGCCAATGAGCGGCTACTGAAGAAGCTGTGGCCAGTGGTGGCGGAGATCAACCGTCTGGAATCATCGATCGCCAGTCTCTCGGACGATGACCTGAGAGGGAAGACGGACGAGTTTCGGTCCAAGGTCGCGGAACTCATGCAAGAAACAGAAGCGCTCCCCCTCGCCACGCGCAAACAGCGGGAGCAGGAGGTGCTCGATCTGCTGCTCCCAGAGGCGTTCGCCTGTGTCCGCGAGGCCTCGCGTCGTGTCACCGGCATGCGCCATTTCGATGTCCAGTTGATCGGCGGGATGGTGCTTCACCGCGGGATGATTGCCGAGATGCGTACCGGCGAGGGAAAGACCCTCGTCGCGACGCTCCCCGTCTATCTCAACGCGCTGCTCGGCAAAGGCGTCCACGTTGTCACCGTCAACGACTATCTCGCCCGCCGGGACGCCGAATGGATGGGCCGGATCTATCGCTTCCTCGGTCTGACAGTCGGAGTGATCCAGAGCGAAATGGACGACTTCGCCCGTCAGGAGGCCTACGCTTGTGACGTCACCTATGGCACCAACAACGAGTTCGGCTTCGACTACCTGCGGGACAACATGAAGTTCGAGCTGGCGACCTGTGTCCAGCGGCCTCACTACTTTGCCATCGTCGACGAAGTCGACTCCATCCTCATCGACGAGGCGCGAACTCCTCTCATCATCTCCGGCGCATCCGACGACTCGACCAGCAAGTACTACGAGGCCGATGCCGTCATCCCCCGCCTGACCCCCGAGATCGACTATCAGGTCGAAGAGAAGCAGCACCGGGCCGTCCTGACCGAATCTGGAATCGAGAAGGCTGAGCGGCTGCTCGGCTATGGCAATCTCTTCGATCCATCCAATATGGAGCTGCTCCACTGCCTTAATCAGGCGCTGGTCGCCCACACGCTCTACCATCGAGACAAGCAGTACATTGTCCGGGAAGGGCAAGTGGTCATCGTCGACGAGTTCACCGGACGCATCATGACGGGACGGCGCTGGTCGGATGGTCTGCACCAGGCTGTCGAAGCCAAGGAAGGGGTCAAGATCGAACGTGAGACGCAGACCCTCGCCACGATCACGCTTCAAAATTACTTTCGGATGTACCAGAAGCTGGCCGGCATGACCGGAACCGCCGAGACCGAATCGGTCGAATTCGCGAAGATCTACAACCTCGATGTCACCAGCATTCCCACTCACCGGCATATGGTCCGGACCGATTATCCCGACGTCATCTACCGCACGGTCGAGGAGAAGTGGGATGCCGTCGCCGAGGAGATCCAGGCGCTCCACGAGGAAGGAAAGCCGATTCTTGTCGGCACCATCTCGGTCGAAAACTCTGAGATCATCGCGACGCGACTGAAAGCCCTCAGTATTCGCCACAACGTTCTCAACGCCAAACCGGAGAACGCCGGGCGCGAAGCGGAGATTGTCGCGCAGGCCGGACGCAAGGGAGCCGTCACCATCGCCACCAACATGGCGGGACGTGGAACCGACATTCTGCTCGGCGGCAACCCCGAATTTCTCGCCCGCGAATACTTGAAGAAGCAACAGATCAATCCGGACGAGGCGACTCCCGAACAACTCAACCACGCCCTGGAGACGACCAAACCGCAAACGATCCTCGAGCATGACGAAGTGATCGCGCTGGGTGGGCTCCAGATCATCGGGACCGAGCGTCACGAATCGCGCCGGATCGACAACCAGTTGCGAGGCCGGGCAGGACGCCAGGGAGACCCTGGGTCATCCCGCTTCTTCCTCTCTCTGGAAGACGACCTGATGCGCATCTTTGCCGGTGATCGGGTCAAGGCGATCATGCAACGGCTCGGTATGGAGAAGGGCGTCGCCATCGAGTCGAAGATGGTCAGCAAGCGGATCGAGGCGGCGCAGAAGAATGTCGAAGCCCACAACTTCACAACCCGGAAACATCTGCTCGAATATGACGACGTCATGAACAAGCAGCGGTCGACGATCTACAGCGTCCGGCGTCGACTGCTCGAGCAGACGGATCATCGCGAAGAGATTCAGTCGATCACCAACGCCGTACTCGACATGCTGCTCGACGACTTTCTCAGCCTTGACGATACGCCGGACCAGTGGAACATCAACGGGTTTCGCAACGAGATCTTTTTTCAGTTCGGGCTCGAACCCGCCAACCTGACGATCGACTTCGACCAACTCGAACGGCACGAGATTGAAGAGCAGCTCCGTGCGGCCATCGCGAAGAGCTACCAGGAGAAGGAGGAGCATGTCGGGGCCGAGGCCCTGCGCTACTACGAGCGCATCATTCGCCTCAATATCGTCGACAACCAATGGAAAGACCACCTGCAGGCTATCGACCACCTCAAGGAATGGATCAATCAGATGGGCTATGCCCAGAAGGATCCCCTGGTCGAGTATAAGAAGCAGTCGTTCGACCTCTTCGAGCAGATGCTCGACCGCATCGATCTCGAAACGATTCGTGCGCTGCACCACCTCCAGGTCACGGCGGAGCAACCGCCCGAGCAGCGACTTCAACGGCGGCCACGACGTGGACAGATCACCTTCACCAAGGCCAATGCCACCGCTGCGGCCGCTGGCGAAGAAGAGGGTCGACCGCGAACGGTCGTCAAAACTGAACCCAAAGTGGGACGGAACGACCCCTGTTACTGTGGCTCTGGCAAGAAGTTCAAGAAGTGCCACGGCAGCGAGATGTAAGTTCTCCTTCCCCTTCCCCGTATGTGAGGTCAACCAATGCTCAGTCTGCTTGGCACGGCGCTCTTTGGACTGCTGGTCGGTATCATCGCCAAATGGTTGCTGCCGGGTAAGGACCCTGGCGGCATCTTCGTCACCATTCTTCTCGGGATTGCTGGGGCGTTTGTTGGAAGCTGGATCGGGAGGTGGCTGTTTGATTACGCCCCCGGCGAGCGAGCGGGCTGGCTCCTCTCGATCGCCGGGGCAATCCTGCTCCTGCTTCTCTATCGAATCCTCTTTGGATCGGCCTCGTCGAAGCGATCATGAGATGTTCGAAGTTTGCCATACACACCGGCCGGAGTTGAGTGATGGCCCGGGCTGGTGTATATTGTTTCCTGTTTGACAGGCACCCGTAGCTCAGCTGGATAGAGCGTCAGCCTCCGGAGCTGAAGGTCCCGCGTTCGAATCGCGGCGGGTGTATTGGGTCTTCGTTTCAGCGCAATTCGATGCGCACGGATCAGCGCTCATCGTTCTTCAGTCCGCTGGCAACTATCGATTCTATATTTTAAAGGGACAGGGAGTCTCACTTGAGACCCTGTCCCTTTTCGTTTCCTCTCGAGGACGGTCTGACCGCTCTCCCTGTCCCCCCATTTTGATGGTGGAAGCGAACTCCTTTCAGGGGTCCGCTTCCGACTCTCATCGAAAGGTCAGCACGGTCGGATCCGAGAGATGCGGCGTGGTATTGAAGCTGATGAGGAGAGGACCTTCCTTCCGCCACCGCAGAACGGTCAGGCCCGCGTTGTAGAGAACTGTCATCAACCGAAGAATCCGGTCATCCGGAATCGCGAGGAGAAGTCCCACAGTCAGCGCAATCGGGGCGGCGGAGGTGACAATGGCAAGTCTGGAGCCGATGGCCATCTCTCCAACCGCCTCCCACGCCGCGTGGACACGTTGACGAAAGGCGGGCCACGTCTCAGCGCCATCGGCAAGCGGATAGCGATCTTCCATCCATGCCTCGATGATAGCGCGGTCACAGCGCCCGCTGGCCCCACGCGTCGCATGGGGATCGATCTCCCTTTCCCGCCTCATCTCTTCCCAATCGACGGCAAAGGCCGGCGAGGCTGCGGCGAGGACTGGCCCGAGTTGCTGATAGACCCGAAAGAGATCGAACTCGTTCCAGCGTGGATCGATTGCCACCGGGGTGGCTGAAGTGGTTCCCACTGAATCATTCCGATCCATCTCTGCCACGAGCCAGCGGGCTGTCTCCTGCTGTCGACGCAAGCCGCCGGCAATCACCCGATTGTCCCCTCGACTGTCCGGGTTGGCCTGCTGCCTGAGGTATCGCCCCAACCGTTTGGCCTGCTCCACTCCCAGCGGGGAGAGGCGATCATAGTCATCGACTGGTCCCGCTTGCCCGTGACGAATGAGATAGACCGTGCTCACCGCTTCTCCTCTGCCACTCACCAAGCCGTTAATCGGGCTGTCCCGTCGGTCGATACGGCCTCTTTACGGATCTGTTCACCGGACCGTTGATCGATTTGTGGATTGTAGAGTGGATTGTAGATAAGAAAACAGGGGCAGTTCCCTACCCCTGTCTGCTGACAACCTCAACGCATGAAGTACTGATTGTGCATCCGCCGAAGACTAGCTGGCCTTCTTGGCTGGCGCCTTCTTGGCCGGCGCGGCCTTCTTGGCTGGCGCGGCCTTCTTGGCTGGCGCGGCCTTCTTGGCTGGCGCGGCCTTCTTGGCTGGCGCGGCCTTCTTGGCCGGCGCAGCCTTCTTGGCTGGTGCAGCCGTCTTGGCCGGCGCAGCCGTCTTCGCTGGTGCAGCCTTCTTGGCTGGCGCGGCCTTCTCCGCAGGTGCCGCTTTTTTGGCTGGCATGGTGTCTCTCCTTTCTCTGATTGAAAGCCCTACCACAAGATCAAGTATTGATGGAAGACTTGTGGCCTAGGACGTCACGTACACTAGATCTAGTTTATAAACCCCTTGCCCATGTGTGTCAAGAAAAAACATGACGTGACCTGCCACGACACCCTTCATCGTTCATCCCATCTCTCCTCAGTCAATGGATGATCTCATTTCATGCAATAATGACGGACTGTTTCGCGATTCGATCTTGACTGAGCTCAGCGATCACCCAGCGACCAAAATCGAGGGAACACTCGCCCCCCACCATCCAGAATGGCCACAGGCCCTTTAACGCCTACGAAGATGGCCGTGCGGGTATTGTGAAAGATCCGTTGGCCGCTGCATAATTCGCTACCGTTCTCATTGCGCAGATCATCGACATCACTCGCGGAGTCGAGAGGGATCGTTGAACACTGTCGTTGAAGTCGAATGAAGCATCCCACAAGAGCAAGGAGCCATCATGAGAGTGACCCAGGCAGAGCAACAGAGGCCATTTGGTCGTCCCTTCTGGAGAGGTGTGAAGTGGAGTGCCAGTGGAGTGATGCTGGGTGTTCTGATCAGCCTCGCGACCTTGGCCGCCAAGGCACAGCAGCCATTGATCCAGCCGAAATGGGAACATGAATTTCGCTCGATTCCGGAAGCGGCACGCCTCCGCGATTATATGCGGCATCTTTCAGCGGAGCCGCATCCTGTCGGATCACCCGCGGGCAAGGCGGCCGCGGAGTGGATGCGTGATCAGTTTCGCGGATGGGGACTTGAGGCGACGATCGAAGAGTTTGACGTCCTCTTCCCTACACCGCGGGAGCGGATTGTCGAGATGGTCGCGCCTCAACGCTTTCGTGCCCGACTGCAAGAGCCGCCTCTCGCGGAAGATCCAGACTCTTCGGATCGGGATCAGCTTCCCACGTATCACGCCTACTCAGCGGATGGGGATGTCACGGCCCCTTTGGTCTATGTCAACTACGGTGTTCCAGCCGACTATGAGGAACTGGCCCGACGTGGAATCGATGTGCGTGGCAAGATTGTTCTCGCCCGATATGGGGGCAGCTGGCGTGGCATCAAACCCAAAGTGGCGGCGGAGCACGGCGCGGTGGGATGCCTCATCTATTCAGACCCGCGCGAAGATGGCTATTACCAAGGCCCAGTCTATCCGGAAGGCCCCTATCGCAACGAGCATGGCGTGCAGCGTGGCAGCGTGATGGACATGCCGATCCACCCTGGCGATCCACTCACCCCGGGCTGGGGGTCGGTCGCTGGCTCGCGTCGGCTCCCTCGGGAAGAAGCGCAGACGCTGATGAAGATACCGGTCCTGCCACTCTCCCACGGGGACGCCCTGCCCTTGCTGCGTGCATTGGAAGGGCCTGTCGCCCCGGAGAGCTGGCGCGGCGCGCTACCAGTGACCTATCGAATCGGCCCAGGCAAGACCACTGTTCGGCTCAAGGTTCTCTCCGACTGGCGAACCGTCCGTGCCTACAATGTCATCGCGCGCATTCGTGGCGAGGTCTATCCTGATGAATGGATCTTACGCGGAAATCATCACGATGCGTGGGTCAATGGAGCGGACGATCCCGTCAGTGGGATGGCGACCGTGCTCGAAGAGGCGCGGGCGATGGGCGTTCTCCTGCAGCGTGGCTGGCGGCCGAAGCGAACGATCGTCTACTGCGCCTGGGACGCGGAGGAGCCTGGATTACTGGGATCGACCGAGTGGGTGGAGCAGCATGCGGCGGAACTGAAAGAGAAAGCGGTCGCCTACATCAATACGGACAGTACGGGGAAGGGATGGTTCAGCGCGGGTGGCTCACACAGCCTTGAGCGATTGGTCAACGATGTCGCGCGGACCGTTCGAATGCCGGGTAGTGAGCTGACCCTCTGGCAGGCCATGCAGAATCGTCGGCTGGCCGGATCGCGAAGTGAGGGCGAACGCCGCATGGTCCTGGCTCAAGGGGACATTCCGATTGGCGCACTCGGGTCAGGATCGGATTACACGGCCTTTCTTGACCATCTTGGAATTGCCTCTCTCAATATCGGGATGGGCGGGGAGTCGGGTGGTGGCATCTACCATTCGATCTACGACACGTTTACGTGGTACACCCGCTTCTCCGACTCGACCTTCGAGTATGGCCAGACATTGACCCAGGCGGCTGGAACGTTGACCCTGCGCCTGGCCGACGCCACGATTCTGCCCTTCGACTTTACCCGATCGGCCCGGACGATCGCGGGATACCTCGATGAAATCGAACAGTTGCCCCGCCAGGGGGTCGAACTGGGTGGCCTGCGTAAGTCAGTGGAGGCGCTGCAGGAGTCTGCGCGCGAGTACGAACTGGCATGGCATCGGGCGTTCTCCTCTGGCACTCTTCCACGAGAACAGAGCGAGAAGGCGCGTGAGCTGAATCGCCTCCTCTACCAGTCGGAGCGTCGATTGCTCTCTGGGCGTGGGTTGCCCCGCCGTCCCTGGTTTCGCCACCTGATCTATGCTCCAGGTCTCTACACGGGCTATGGCGTCAAGACACTACCGGGTGTCCGCGAAGCGATCGAACAGCGAAACTGGGAGGAAGCCACTCGAGAGGTCGCCCAGCTGCAAACCACACTCGACGGGCTGACGGATCAGATTCGATCCGCCGCCCATCGATTGTCGAAGCCTGACTAAGGAGCTACCCCTCACCGGCACTTCGACTGGGGGTTGTTCCCGTTCAGCAACTCGAAGAGGGGGAGTAGCGCCTGTTGATCTTGCACCACGTTGCTGGCGATTGCGGCTCTTGTCCAGTTGAAGAGATCAGCGAGAGAAGTCGTTCGGCTGATCGTCTCCCCAGTACTGAGCTGGATCGGATCAAAACTGACCTGGTAACAGCCCACCGAACTGTTGACGATACCGAGGCTGTTGCCGCCCACCAGCACGGAGAGCTGGGCGGCGGAAAACTGACGGGTCAGCTGCTCTTGAAGGGTAACATTTCCCTCGAGTGAGCGCCGAATCGCGAGCCGACTGTATCGGGTGTTGTAAAGGAAACGCCCAATCCAGATGGATCCTGACGGCCAGATCGACGAATTATTGAGATGAAACTCGGCTGATTGCAGACAGACAGTCTGGCAATTGATCGGCTTGGGTTCAACTGTCCAATTGACCGTGTTCGACGAGCCCCCTCCCGGCGCCGGATTAACAACCACAACGGCGGAAGTACCGGGAGAGACCAGATCCTCGGCTTGGAGAGTTGCCGTCAAACGAGTCTGGCTGTGGTAGGTGAAGACGCGGGGACTACCCTGCCAGAGAAGGGTCAAACCAGGAACAAATCCCGATCCGATGATCTCCACTGTGAGGGATGGGTCGCCTGCCAGCACCGAGGAGGGGGTCAGCCGCGTAATGATTGGAACTGGATTGGGCTGTGGCTCGATCTGGAAGGGGATCCCGCTGGACGTTCCCCCTCCCGGAGCCGGGTTGACGATGGCGACGGAAACGCTGCCAGCGATCGCCAGATCGGTGGCCGCTACCTGCAACCGTAGTTGTGTCGCCGAGACAAAGGTGGCTGCTCGCGATGTTCCATTCCAGACCACACGGGAGTCTGTCGTGAAACCGGTCCCCTCGAGAACCAGGTCGACGCCTGAACTTCCGGCAAAGGTCCTCGAAGGAGACAGGCGAGTGAGAACCGGGACTGGATTGAGGATCGTCAAGCTGGCGGAGCGGGAGACCCCGCCGCCCGGGCCCTGCGTACGAACCGACAGGGAAGCGCTTCCCGCCTGTCGAAGGTCGGTGGCGGTCACCGCAATCTGAAGCTCTGTGCTGGAACGGAAGTTTGTACTCCGTGGTGTTCCATTCCAGAGCACCACCGAGAAGGGCTGGAAATTTTGACCCCGCAGTGTCAGCGTGAAGGGGGAACTACCGATGAAGGCTTGATCCGGGGTGACGCTTGTCAGTTCCGGAGCTGGGAATCCGACCTGCTGCACGACAAGCGACGAGGTTCCCCCACCCGGTGTGGGATTGAAGACCGCGAGGGTCAGTGTTCCGTCCGTCTCGATATCCGACAATGGAAGGAGAGCCGAAATTTGTCGATTGTTCACCCAGGTAGTGGGTCTGTCCTGCCCTTTGACCTGCACAATCGAGCCAGGCACGAATCCAGTTCCCTCCAGGACAACCCGGAATGGCTCGACATTGGCCTCCAGTCCGACTGTACTGAACCGTGTGATCGTTGGGGTCGGGTTGACTACCGTTAGTGCCAGTGTGTTGGAACTCCCCCCCCACCGGGAGATGGGTTGCTCACTTGGAGCGTCAGCGTTCCGCCATTGGCGATCAAACGGGCAGGCACCTGGAGAACCATTTGACTCGAGGTGGTTCGGCTGGCTGGCAAGACGTTCCCCTGAAGTCGAACTGTGGTTGCCGAGCTGAACCCTTCCCCAAAGATGAGAACCTCCGTATCGGCGGCGCCGGCGGTCACAGACGCCGGAGTCACCGAGGTCAACCGTGGTGTTGGATAGAGAACCTGAAGGGCAATGGTGTTGGAATCCCCCCCTCCCGGGGCTGGGTTCTGGACGGTGACCATCAACTCTCCCGCGCGTTCAACCTCGGCCGCGGTTACCTCTGTCACCAATACCGTGTCGGAGACATATTCAGTTCGTTTCGTTTGCCGATTGATCTGAATTACGGAATCGGAGATGAACCGAGTTCCCTCCACGACCAGTAGAAACGTGGGGGATCCAACCGGGACTTCCGCCGGGCGAATGGCTTGAATGCGAGGCAGAGGATTTGGTTTGCGAACCTCGAAGGTCAAGCGATTGGAGATTCCCCCACCAGGAGTGGGGTTCTGAATCTCAATGGCCAAGGTTCTGGCGATGGCCAGTTCAGTAGCGCTCAGTTGCGTCGTGATCTGAGTCGGGTTCTGGTATTGAATGGAGCGGGCCACTCCATCGACCAACACTCTTGAATCGGGCGTCAACCCGCTCCCCACAAGATTCAACGTCAGCGATGAGCTGCCTTCGACCACCATCGACGGCGAGAGTCTGCCGAGAACGGGGACGGGATTGACGATCACCAGAGAGACGGCGGTGGAAGTCCCTCCCCCGGGAGGCGGACTGACAACCCGTACCGCCAATTCATCCGCGGCCACGAGCAGCTCCGCGGGGACCTCGACGCTGAGCTCGCTGCGCATCCGATAGGTTGTTGCCTGAGCCAGTCCGTTGATCTGTACCACGGACGATTCGACAAAGCCACTCCCCCTGACAGTGACCGTGATCCGTGGACTCCCCGCGAGGATCGTCGATGGGCTCAAACTCGTGATGACCGGAACGGGATTCCGGGGAGCAGTAATCGTCAGAATTGCCGAATTGGAATTGCCCCCTCCCGGTGTCGGATTCGTGACCGCAATCAATGCGGTGCCCGGTCGCGGAATGCGTTCGCGGGCGACCTCAGCGGTCAGTTCAGTCGTGCTTCGGAAGGTGGTGGGAAGACGAGATCCGTTGATGGTCACGGCTGAATCTTCCACGAAATTGGAGCCCGTGACGCTCAGCGTAAAGCCATCACTCTCCGCTTCCACCGTCGTGGGTGAAATTTGTGCGAGACGTGGGAGTGGGTTGGGTGCGCGGACCGAGAGCGTCCGCTCATTGGACGTGCCTCCCCCTGGAGGCGGGGCGACGACTCGAACCGTCAGATTGACGGTTCGGGAGAGATCGCCCGGCTGTAACTGGATCGACAACCTGGTTGGACTGATGAAAGTAGTGGAGCGAAGGGCTCCATCCACCTCTCCATAGACGCCACGCACAAAATTCTCCCCCTCGACGCTGAGAGGCAGCCCGACGGAACTGACGCCCACGACCTCCGGAACGATCCGGGTGATCACTGGAACCCGATTCTCTACCGGGAGCGTGATGACATTGGACGTCCCTCCTCCGGGCGCCGGATTGAGAACCGTCAGCTCAAGGGTTCCGGCTTCGGCGAGGTCATTGGCGAGGAGGTCGACTCCAAGGATCGTTGGGTCGATGTAGCGAGTGGCGCGTGGCTCCCCATTGACGCGCGCGATGGCGCCCGTCCGGAAGTTCCGTCCCTCGAGACGGATCGATCTCTCCGTCGCACCCACCAGCAGCCGCTCCGGCACGACCCGGCTCACCACCGGCAGCTGCTCCAGGGGGGGATCGAAGCCAACCTCGCCTGCGCGGTAGAGCGCCAGTAAGATCGACGCTTCCGCGTTGACCACCTCACGAGTAATGGGGGTGTCTCCAAAACTGATGGTGGAGGCGTTGACGCTGTTGCTGTTGGGGACCGTAAAGACAACTCGTACGACCTGACGCGTCCCCACTGGGAAGGCCTGACCGCTCGGCAAGGCCAGGGCCAACCCCAGCCGTCCTTCGACCAACCGGGCGACATTGACGTTCAGGACCGCGCTGGAGGCGTCCCGACCGAGCGTGGCTCGTACAAAAGTCAGCTGTGTTGTGTCAAAGCTGAGGCTGAAGCCTAGCGCGTTTTCGTTTCCTTCCGCGATCAGTTCGATCGGCAGCTCATTTTCACGATCCCGCTCAAACCGGGTCAAAGGTATTTGCAGGGAGCGTCGGGTCTCCTGTTGAAGATCTGCCTGCAACCACTCCCCATCTGCCCCTTGACTCGACACTTCCTTGGTAATGGACAGATTGGTACTGAGCGCCGCCACCGTTGGCGTGGGCCCCGTGGGACCGCCCGCGGAGACGGGCGCTTCCAGGCCGGCGGCGTAGCGTCCCGCCTGAACCCAGTCGGCAACGGTCAATCGACCGTCACCTCGGCTGCTCTTGGGAGCGGTATCCGTCCGCTGATATTCACTCCCGTCGATGGGGGTGTCCAGGCTGGCGACGAATCGTCCAACCTGAGCCCAATCAGCGATTGTCACTGACTGATTGCCGTCTCCAAAGGGACGCGGGACCATATCCGATTCAACGCCAGGAACGATGATGACTGAACCTGACGCATAGGCCCCCTGGACCGCGCGAAGATTGCGATCGAAGAGAGTTCGAACGAGTGGTCGATCCTCCAGTTCCACCGGTGTCGTCTGCCGCCTCTCCCCGGGACGGATCGAGAAATGGATCGAACCAAGCGTCTGCCAACCAGCCGGCAAGGTGGTCCCATCGGGAAGGCGATACTCGATCCCGAGCAATCCCTGACTGAGGAGCGAAGTGTCCAACCGGACCCGATCTCCCGTCCGAGCCGGACTTGCCAGCCACGTCGGGCTACCCAGGATCGTTGGGTCGAACGCCAGGCTGAAGGTCATTCCAGCTTCATCTCCATCCGCCAGGAATGAGACCGGGACGGAGGCGGTGCTGTCCGGTGCGGCGCTGGCGGTCTCGACCTGAA
>JBEIJP010000012.1:0-16078 GCA_040380245.1 Acidobacteriota bacterium
CTTATGGAACCTATAGGTCCTATTCGTCCTATAGGTCCTATCCGTCCTATAGGTCCTATCCGTCTTATCCGTCCTATCCGTCCTATTCGTCCTATCCGTCCTATTCGTCCTATTCGTCCTATTCCTCCTATTCCTCCTATTCCTCCTATTCCTCTTTTTCGCGAGACCTTCGACGCGCCTTCATCATGCGTTCGCGGATACCGCCTTCCTTGACAAAATCGATCTCCAGACGTCGGATCTGGCGATCCAGCAGGTAGTTTGCCTGATGGATCAGACAGAGAGCAATATTGGCCACCACTTCACCAGGTCGAGTTTCACAGAATTCGCGATAGATCTCATAGGACTCGTCCGGGGTGCGGCCCAACCTTCGCACAAACAGCGCCTCTGGAGAGTCCTTCTCCCACCGCTTCAATTTCCGGACACGCAGGTAGTCCTGATAATCGATCAGCAGCTCCTCTAAGCTGGCACGGGCGACATTGGTCAGCTTCAGTTCGGACGCTTTGGACGTTTTCGCGGCCTGACTGCCCTCGGCGATGTTCTGCTTTCCGGAGCGGGCAGCCTGGACCATCTGATCGACCGTCCGGTCGTTTCGCCTCAGGAACCGATGGCAAAAACAGAAGGTCAGGTCGTAGATGATCTCTGTTTTTCGATAAGAGAGCAGTGCGGCATACTTGCCGTGCTCCGGAAGAAACGCCAGATCCTGATCCATTCGCCACCTCCCCCAGTACTATGGCGCAGGGGTGGTCGCGTCACCCTGTCGTTGTCTCACCAATCAACCTTCTTGTCAATTCAGCCGGTGTGCATACCTTGACAAGGCTATCTGGTGCACGTAGCGTACGCACGATCTCTTCAAATCAAGACAACAGGGGGTGGTTCGAGGTATGACGATGTCGTTCTTGCTGATGGCTGTTCTGACGTGGGGGCAATCGCCCCTTCGCGGCTACACGATCCCGTTCATCGATCTGGCGGCGGAGACCTCCCGGCAGGTGGTGGTCGATCGCGAAAAGGGCCAGTATCTCGGGCATCCGACCACGGTCCTTCTCGAAGATGGCCAGACAATGCTGGCGGTCTATCCGAAAGGGCACGGCCGGGGCGCCATTCTCCTCAAACGGAGCAAGGACGGAGGACGAACCTGGTCAGAGCGGTTACCGACGCCAAAGAGCTGGGAGACCTCGCTGGAAACCCCGACGATTCACCGCACCATCGACGCGCAGGGCAAGCGCCGATTGATCCTCTTCTCCGGGCTCTATCCGATCCGGATGTCTGTCTCCGAGGATGATGGCACGACCTGGTCGGAATTGGCCCCGATCGGAGATTTTGGGGGAATCGTCACCATGGGCTTTGTCGAGCCTCTCCGGACCGGGCCGGGCCATTATCTGGCGATGTTCCACGATGACGGGCGGTTCTTCCAGCGCGAGCCGCGCAAGTCGGCGAGCATGACGCTCTACCAGATCTTCTCGCAGGATGGAGGGCTGACCTGGTCGAGGCCCCAGGCCATCTTTGAGTCGGATCAGGTTCATCTCTGTGAGCCGGGGGTGGTGCGCTCTCCGGATGGGCGTCAAATGGCGGTCCTCCTGCGAGAGAATCGTCGTCTGCGAAATTCGCACATCATCTTCTCGGATGACGAGGGACGCCACTGGACCTCGCCACGGGAGCTGCCGGGATCCCTTACGGGAGACCGCCATACGGGCCGCTACGCTGCCGATGGCCGCCTCTTCCTCTCCTTCCGCGACATGGCCCACGAGAGCCCTACCCGCGGGGATTGGGTGGGTTGGGTCGGGACCTACCAGGATCTCGTCGCCGGCAGAGAGGGGCAGTATCGTCTCCGCCTGATGAAGAACTACCCAAACGCCTCGGGCTGGATTGCCGATTGCGCCTATCCTGGCGTCGAGCGACTCCCGGATGGGACCCTGGTGACGACGACCTACGGGCACTGGGCGGCGGGAGAGCTCCCCTATGTGGTCAGTGTCCGGCTGCGCCTCGCCGAGTTGGACGAGCGGCTCGCTGCTCCGCCACGCTCACCTTCCCGCTGATGGAGGCGCCGCGTCGCTCGGCAGCCACGACTCGATGACGCCAAAGAGCGTATCAAAGACGTGCTGGGCGGAAGGGGATTTCTCTGTTCCCGCCAGCGAGGTCTTCAAGACCCCATTCGGGGAGAATTGAGCCTCCGGGTGCTCGGTCAGGTACCGCATCAGCCGAGCCGGGTCGACCTTGGCCTTCTCTCCCAGCTTGAGCGAGAGACGGTTCTGGTGGCGATCGATCGAGACGACGCCCAGCTTCTCGGCGAGGCGCCGGAGACGCGCATAGGCCAGCAGGTTGGTGACGGCCTCGGGAAGTCGGCCATAGCGATCGCCAATCTCTTCGCGAATCCGCGTCATCTCCTCATCTGAGCGCGCCGAGGCGATCCGTTTATACGTCCGCAGCCGTTGTCCCATATCGGCGATATAGTCGTCGGGAATCCGCGTCTCGATTCCCAGGTTGATCTGGGTACTGATCTCGTCTTCGATCTCCTCGCCGCGCAGTTCGTGAATGGTTCGCTCCAGCATCTGGGTGTAGAGGTCGAAGCCAATGGCCTCGATGTGGCCCGACTGCTGCCCGCCGAGCAGATTGCCCGCCCCACGCAGCTCGAGGTCGAGCGCGGCAATCCGGAAGCCCGCTCCCAGATCGGAGAACTCGCGAATCGCCGCCAGGCGGCGGCGGGCGATCGGGGTCAGCTCGCGTTCCGAGGGGATCAGGAGGTAGGCGTAGGAGCGGCGGTTCGAGCGTCCGACTCGTCCGCGCAGCTGGTAGAGCTGGGAAAGCCCATAGCGGTCCGCGCGATTGATGATGATCGTGTTGGCTCTCGGGATGTCGATGCCATTTTCGATGATCGTCGTGGCGACGAGCACGTCGTATCGGTGTTGAACGAAGTCCAGGACGGCCTGTTCCATGGCCCGCTCTTCCATCTGGCCGTGGGCGATGATGAAACGGGCTTCGGGCACGATCCGCTTGAGCAGTCCGGCGATCTCGTCGATCGTTTCGACCCGGTTGTGGACAAAGAAGACCTGCCCTTGTCGCTGCAGTTCCTGTTCGATCGCGCTGCGGATGATCGGCTCACTGAACGGGACGACGTTGGTCTGGATCGCCAGGCGATCCCGAGGAGGCGTCTCGATGACCGACATATCCCGCAAGCCGAGCAGGGACATATTGAGTGTCCGGGGGATCGGCGTCGCGCTCATGGTCAGGACATCGACCCGCCGCTTGAGCTGTTTGAGCCGTTCCTTGTGGGCGACCCCAAACCGTTGCTCTTCGTCGACGATCACCAGGGCGAGCTCCCGGAAGGAGAGGTCACGGGAGAGGATTCGATGGGTACCGATCAGGATGTCGATCTTCCCGGCGGCGAGTTGTGCGACCACCTCCTTCTGCTCCTTCGCCGGGCGGAACCGCGAGAGCAGATCGATCGTCACCGGAAAGGCCGCGAACCGTGAGGTGAAGGTCTGGTAGTGTTGGTAGGCCAGGACCGTCGTCGGGGCGAGCACCGCGACCTGCTTGCCATCCATGACCGCCTTGAAGGCTGCGCGCATCGCGACCTCGGTCTTTCCGTAGCCGACGTCTCCGCAGAGGAGTCGATCCATCGGCGTCGGCTGTTCCATATCGCGTTTGGTGTCGGCGATGGCTGTGGCCTGGTCTGGCGTCAACTCGTGCGGGAAGGCGGCTTCAAACTCTTCCTGCCAGGGGGAGTCCCCGCTGAAGGCATAGCCCGAGACGAGCTTGCGCTCCGCGTAGAGCTTGAGCAGCTCTTCCGCCATGTCGCGCATCGCCCGCTTGGCGCGCGCTTTCGTCTTCTGCCAGGCGATGCCCCCGAGCCGGTCGAGCGAGGGAGTGTGTGCCTCGGCGCTCGAATACTTCTGGACCAGGTCGAGCCGCTCCACGGGCACGTAGAGCTTGGTGCCCTCGGCAAAGGTCAGCAGCATGAACTCCCGGCGAGGTCGTGTCGACTGCTCGGGCGCCTGCCCGGTCAATCGGGCATAGATCTCGGCGGAGCTCTCCGGCCCTCCGGTATCGAGCTGCATCAACCCCTGAAACTGCCCAATGCCATGATCGATGTGGACCACGTAATCGCCGACTTTAAGATCGCGGAAGTCGGAGAGGAATGCTCCCGCCTGAGCCCGCCGCGCCTTCTCCGTCCGTTTTGGCGCGACCGGTTCGTCGAAGAGGTCCGCTTCGGTATAGAAGGTGATGGGTACCCGGGGCAGGGCGAACCCGACCGAAAGGTCTCCCAGCACGATCTCGCCCGTTCCCAACGCTTGATACTCGAGCAGCACGTTGCGGACACGATCGGCGACCCCGGTCGTCGGCAGAAGAAAGACGGTTCGCTCTCCGCTGCTGACCCGTCGTTTGAGGTCTGTGACGAGTTCCCCCAGCCGTCCGTGCCATCGCCGAACCGCCCGCGAGGCCACGGCAATCTCTGGTCCCTTCTCCTCCCGCGGGAAGAGAAAGAGGGGCGCCATCGGGGGGCGATTGAGGACGCGCGAGAAGGCATCCGCGGGTCCTTCGCTGGGGCTGGCCTCCGCGCGCGCAAGGAGCGGCTCCGCCTGGCCCAGGGCCGTCTCCTGGCTCAATTCGGCGTCGATCTCCAGGCTCTCGCCTCCGAGCATGCGAAGCTCAACCCGTGGGAGGGATCCGCATTCGCGCCGCAGTTCCTCGACGGTCAGCACCAGCTTCTCGGGGGGGAGTCCCAGCTCGTCGATCGATTCGCCGCGCGCATACCCGCGGTTGAGGTCGTCGTAGATCGTTCGGATCTCCCGCTCCACCTCGGATGGTTCATCGATGACGAGGAGGGTATGGCGCAGATAATCGAAGATCGAGGCGTTCAAGGGACGCACCAGCGGCATGAGGTACTCCCAGCCGGGGAACTCCTCCCCCTGCTCGGCAAGAACGGTCCGGTCCCGCAACGCGCGGTCATACCGGTCCTCCCGCCAGACCTCGCGCGCCACCTCCGCCCACTCCTCCAGCCCTTCGCGACCGGCCTGCTCCTCCCGCATCGGCACAATCAGGGACTGTTCGATCTCTCCCACCGAGCGCTGCGTGTCCGGATCAAACTCCCGTATCGAGTCGATCGTGTCGCCAAAGAACTCGATGCGCAGGGGGCCGAGAGGCCGTCCGGTCGCGCCATCGGTCAAGCCGGGGGAGTAGACGTCGACGATGCCCCCCCTTGAAGAGAACTCCCCGATCGCCCCAACCGGATCGCTGCGAAGATAACCAATCGCGACCAGATGGCGTACCAGCTCGTCGGGCGGAACCTCTTCACCGACGCGAAGGTGGACGACCAGCCGCCGCAGGTCCTCCGGCGCTGTCAATCGAAAGAGGAGCGAGCGGGCCGTCAACAGGACGAGATCGCCCTTTCGTTCCGAGAGCCGCCATAGACCCAGCGCCCTTCTTTCGAGGAGCTCCGCGTGTGGAGAGGTTCCGCTGTAGGGATCACTCTCCGGCGCCGGCAGGGAGAAGACCGCCTCCTCCGCCCTCTCCCCTCCACGCAGTTGGTGATGGAAGAAGCGCAGGTCCGGCTCGAGCGTCTCCAGATCGCGGTTGCGTCGCGTAACGATCGCCAGGGGACGACCAATCGATCGTTGCAGGGCGGCGAGAAGCAGGGTGTTGGCGCCGGCGACGAGACCCGCGATCCGAATGACCCGTCGACCAGCCCGCACCTCGGCGAGGAGCTGCTGAAAGGGCTCGCTCTCTTGCAGAAATCGCAGATCCAACCCGGACGTACTCACCCCTTCCCGCTCCCTTCCGTGCCTTGGTCCTTCTCAAACCGCTGAAGAATGCGGGAGATGATCTCACTCGTCGAGCATCCCTCGACGAAGGCGAGGCTCTGCGTAACCCCGCCCGCCGCCTCGACCTCCTCCCGACCGACGATCTCCCCCACTCCCCAGTCCCCGCCTTTGACCAGTACATCAGGCAGAAGGGCCGCGATCAGGGATCGGGGTGTTGGTTCGTCGAAGATCGTCACATAATCGACATATTCCAGTGCGGCCATGACTTCGGCTCGCTCCGCCTCGGTGAGGATCGGCCGCGCGGGTCCCTTCAGTTCACGTACCGAACGGTCACTGTTGAGTGCGACGATCAGCGCGTCCCCCAACGCCCGCGCCGCCGCAAGGTAGCGGACGTGGCCCGGATGGAGCAGATCGAAACAGCCGTTGGTGAAGACGACCCGCTTGCCAGCCGCGCGGAGCCGCTGCCGCTCTTCGATCAATGGCTCTCTCGACCAGACGCGTGCGCTCATCGTCGTCGCTTGCTTTCCGCGACCCGCTCCACCTCAGTCATGAGCCGCAAGGTATTCTCTCCGAGAATTTTCCGGATGTCCTTCTCCGCATACCCACGTCGCAGCAGGGCTTCGGTGATCTTGGGAAGCTGGGTCACATCTTCCATCCCCACCGGCATCGACCCGCCGTCGAAGTCCGACCCGAGCCCAACGTGGTCCACTCCGACCAGTCGAACCGCGTGGTCGATGTGGTCGAGGATCCGTTCCCAACTCGCTTTTGGCGCGGGCCCGTGGACCTTGGCGACCTCGGCCCGCCACTTGGCGAGGTTCTCCCGGCCGGGATACGTCCGCATCATCTCCCGCATCAACGGCATTGCCTTCTGGTTGTACTCGAAGAGCGCCTGGTCGAGATAGGCGTCGAGATAGTTGATCTGGATGACGCCTCCCTTTGCCGCCAGTGCCCGGATCATCTCGTCCGTCATATTGCGAGCGTGACCGGAGAGCGCCCGGCAGGAGGAGTGGGAGGCGATCAGCGGCGCCTCACTCACCTTGAGCGCGTCCCAGAAGGTCTGGTCCGAGACATGGGAGATGTCGACCATCATGCCCAGTCGATTCAGTTCCCGCACCACCTCCCGCCCAAAATCGGTCAATCCACCGTGTCGCGCCGCCTCGCCGGAGGAGTCCGCCCACTCCGTATGGACCGAGTGGGTCAAGGTCAGATAGCGAACTCCGAGCGCCGCGTACATGCGCAGAATCGGGAGGCGATTGTGGATCATGTGCCCCCCCTCCATGCCCATCAGCGCCGCGATCTTGCCCTCCTGTCGGGCCCGGCGGACCTCCTCCGCCATTCGGCAGAGCGCGATCTCCCCCGGCAACTCCTCGACGAGCCTGTGCACCGCCGCAATCCGCTCGAGCGAGTCGTTCACCGCCTGCGGGCCCGTCACCGTTCCCGGCATGTAGATCGAGAAGAAGAGCGCGTTGAGCCCACCCTTCTTCATCCGCGGCAGGTCGATGTGCCCCTCGCGGTGCTCTTCGGTGAACTTCCACTCGGTCTGCAGCTTGGGCGTGACGTCGATATGGGTGTCGAGCACCAGGGAAGAGAAGTGCAACGCCCGGGCCCGTGCCGCCGCCTCCTCGCTGGCCATTCCTTTCCGCTCGCGCTCCTGTGCGTCCAGCCCCCCCGGGCTGCATCCCACCATCAACCCGAGCAGGATCCCGGCGACCCGTCCTCCCCGACTCCACCCATCTCGCCTTTTGCTCATCTTCGCCCCCTCTCTTCAAGCCGCCTTGTCACGCAAGTTCTCGCTGCCCCCTTGCCCCCCAACCACCTAGGAATGTAACCATGTGCGAGGCCAAGTATGCGTGCGCCCCCCGAGAAACGCAAAACCTTTCCTTCCGGAACAGACCCTCTCTCCGCTGGCCCCGCTGCGCCTGCCATCTGACCGACCAAATTCTGGTCAGGAAAGGGCCACTTGACAAATCAGACCTGTACAAAGTACTTTCCTAGTTTGTTTTTGGTTGGATCTGTCTGATATTCCATCCTTACGTTGAACTACCTCGCCTGGCAAGGTAGTTCAGTCAGACGCAGATTCCACCAGACGACAAACTGGACGCAGCGACAGAGAAGCAGAAAAATAGAAAAATAGAAGAAAAGAAGACGGAACAGGAAGGAAAGGAACGTAGAGGATGCCGAATCATAAGTCAGCCGAGAAACGGGATCGGCAGAATTCCCGCCGCAATGAGATCAACACCACCAATCGGACCCGACTGCGCACACAGATCAAAAAGTTGCGGGCTCTTTTGGCACAGGGAGAATCCTCCGAGGCCCTGGCTCTTCTGCCTTCGACCATCTCCGCCATCGACAAGTCCGTTCAGAAGGGCGTTCTCCACAAGAACGCGGCGGCTCGGCATAAGGCGCGATTGACGGTCCAGACCAACCGGCTGCAATCCTGATCCAGCGGCCATTCCGGTCTTCAGTCCTTCCCTGCTGATTCAAACCGAGAACCGAAACCATCCGACCTTCTGTGAGGGTTGGGTGGTTTTCTCTTTTTGGACGACAGCCCTCCTCATTCAAGACCAGACAGAGCCAGGGAAAAATCAGGAGATGACCTCTTCCCCCAGCTTCCCGAAACGCCGGCTCGCTCTCCCGCCTGGCCAATCATTCTATTTTCCCTTTTTAGAGGGCAGAATAAACTTGAAAACCGGGGCGTCGCAAGCTACGATGCGGGGATATTTACTGTGGATGAATAAAACCACGATATCGGTATGGTGATGCTTGTGCGGCATGGACGGGTTTGTCTACTGGATTCACTGGCAGGGTCGATGTCGTATTTGAAGCCGAGATCAGATCGGTCTTTCCTGAAAGGCTCCCTGCGCAACGTGGAGCCTTCAGAGCATCGACGGGGAAGAAGGCCATCTTCGCCCGGCAGCTAGCGACATATATCTGGCTGCATCCATCAGGTAAGAATACGTTTTCATAACTGATCAACCGATCGACAGAATCGGACAAAACTGGATTGATAGATCATACGACTGACACCTACGCTCTGCTGAATGAAAAGCGGTACAACAAGAAAGGCTTCCAGGCACAGCTCTGGTAGTCGGGTTCCATTCACTCCGACTGTTCTCTTCTCCGTTGTCAGGGTGTTTGGGGAGGGGGAGGCATACCCACAGATTTCCTGAGGGATCCTGCCGCTGACCAAGACCTGATGGAGAGAGAGGCGAGGAGGGGAGGAGAATGGCCCTCAGGTGGGATCTCCCGCCGGAGGTCTGTCTCTGCAGGAAGTCGGCTGTTCTGGGCAAGGTGTGGCAGCCAAATATAATGACCTGAACGGAGAAAAAATCATGTCGAATTGTCAGAGACAGCGAGTGAGCAAGGCGTGGCTGGGAGTTGCAGTCGCGCTATTGGTTGCGCTGATGACGGCCCTCGGGCAGGCGCAATCGGCGACAGGAGGAATCCGCGGCGTGGTGACGGATGCCACGGAAGCAGCCATTCCTGGCGCGACCATCACGGCCCGCAACCCGGCGACTGGGACCGAAGTCAAGACGGCGAGCAATAGTGAAGGGGTCTTCACACTCCCCCGAATTTTGCCGGGACGGTACACCGTGACGGTGGAGGCTCCCAACTTCAAGAAGTCGGAGATCACCGACGTCAATGTGGCGCTGGGGCGGGACACCATCGTCGACGCGCGGCTCGAGCCGGGCGCGATCTCGGAGGTGGTGACGGTGACGGGCGGCGCGGACGCGCTGGTCGAGAAGGACTCGGTGCAGATCTCGACCACCTTCGAGCAGAAGAAGGTCTCGGAGCTGCCGGTCAATGTGCCCGGCGCCGGACTCGACCGGATCGCGCTGCTCACTCCCGGAGTGACAGTCGGCTTTGGCAACGTCAACGGTAACGGCGTAACGCTCTCGGCCAACGGGCAGCGGGCGCGCTCGAACAACTTTACGCTCGACGGAGTCGACAACAACGATCTGTCGATCGGCGGCCCGAACTACTTCGTCCGGAACCCGGAGGTGGTCGGGGAGTACCAGGTGATCACCAACAACTTCTCGGCCGAGTACGGTCGAAACCAGGGAGCGATCGTCAACATCGTCAGCCGCTCGGGCTCGAACGAGTACCACGGTTCGCTTGGCTGGGATCATCAGAACAACAAGCTCTTCAATTCGCTGAACAACATCGAGCGACGTTCGGGACAGAAGGATCCGGCGCCGAGTCTCAACAACATCTTTACCTACGGGGTTGGCGGTCCGATCATCAAGAATCGGCTCTTCTTCTACACGACGGGCTTCTTCCGCCGCAATCCGAGCTTGACCGACTTCCGTTCGACGCAGGTGGCGCCGACGCCGGCCGGTATCCAGGCGATCAAGGCGGCTTTCCCAAACAACGCGGCCCTGCAGTACTATGCCGACTTCTCGGCCTTCAACCTCCCCCTCGGCGGTCCGACGATCCGCGCCGACTTCGCGCAGCCGACAATGACCCTCGGGAACATCTCTGTTCCGATGGCGGCTGTCCGTCGCTTGGTGCCCTTCAACAACCTGCAGGATGAGTACACCTTCCGGGCGGATGCGAACCTCGGTTCGAGCCATCGCCTCTGGGGGCGCTATTTCTGGCAGAACACGCCGAACGTCAACGCGCTGGCCGATGTGCGCGGCTGGTCGGGCGATCAGCCGTCCCAGTCCCGGCAGGTCGGTGGCGGCT
Organism: Acidobacteriota bacterium; assembly: GCA_040380245.1. Taxonomy (GTDB): domain Bacteria; phylum Acidobacteriota; class Blastocatellia; order RBC074; family RBC074; genus CAIOZW01. Next base: position 10,443 of record JBEIJP010000012.1, read on the forward strand.
GGACGTGGACGGTCTCCAACACGCTCGTCAACGAAGTCCGCTTCAACTACTCGCGTCTCTTCGTGCTCTTCGGCGGCGGAAACACGGGCGGCAAGGGGCAGATTCCGCATCCGGACGAGATCGACAAGGCCTTCGCGTTTCTCAACCCGACCTTTACGGTGGGCGGTCAGAATCTCCTCAATATTGGGCCGGCGACCAACCTCCCTCAGGGGCGGACGGTGGAGTCGTACCAGATCACCGACAACCTGACCTGGACGCGCGGTAACCACCAGATGAAGATGGGGGTCGATATTCGCAAGCTCAGGAACATCGCGCCCTTCCTGCCCAACGTCAACGGCAACTTCCAGTTCGATACGATTCAGCAGATGGTCGACAACCGCCCGACGCAGATTACGGTCGCGTTCGGTCCGGCGACGCTCAGCTACGATGAGCTCGACCAGTTCTACTACTTCCAGGACGACTGGCGGATCCGTCCGAACCTGACGCTCAACCTGGGTGTGCGGTACGAGAATACCGGACAGCCGATCAACCTGCTCAACGAGGTGACCGCCCTGCGGGAGAGCGATCCCTCGAAGGCCTTCTGGCGCCAGAATCTGCCGGTCGAGGCGCGGATCAACAACCGGATTCCGGTGGACGGCAACAATTGGGCGCCGCGGCTCGGCTTCGTCTACTCGCCCCGTTTCAGCGATGGGGTGATGGGCAAGATCTTCGGGGCGGACAAGACGACGGTGCGTGGAGGGTATGGAATCGCCTACGATGCGACCTTCTACAACCTGATGCTCAACATCTCGACGGCGGCTCCGACGGTCTTTCTGACGGCAGCCCCGCAGTTTGCCGTTCCGAGCGCGACCCCGACCGGGGATGTCGTTCGGGCGGCGGCGGCATCGAGCGGACTGATCCGCTTCAACACCTTCGATCCGCGCCTCTTGAGCCGGACGACGATCAACCCGCTGATGCGGTCGCCCTACTCGCAGCAGTGGTCCTTCGGGGTGCAGCGCGAGATTGGTCGGAGCGTCGTCGAGGTTCGCTACGTTGGGAACCACTCGGTCGGCCTCTTCCAGACGATCAACGCCAACCCCTTCGTTGGGAACCTGGTCAATGGATTCACCCGCCAGGTCTTCGATCAGCAGGCGGCAGCGAATCAGACGCTGACCTTCCCTGGCTTCCCCAGCTTGTTGCCGCCCTGGGCGCGTCCTTTGACCTGCACCGATGTCGCCGGGACACCGGACAACGAAGGCGCCTGCAACGGTCGCCTCCTCCCCTTTGGCGTTGCCCGCGAACGGATCAATGGGGCCCAGTCCACCTATCACGGCCTGCAGGCCCGGTATGACGGGCGCTTCAGCAGCAGCTTCCTCTACGGGTTTACCTACACCTGGAGCAAGGCGCTCGACAACGCCAGTGAAGTCTTCAACTTCTCAGGGGGAAATTCGGTGGCGGTCTCGCAGAACCCACTCGATCTGACCCGGGGCGAGAAGAGCTTCTCCGGGACGGACGTCCCCCATTCCTTCACAACCAACGTCATCTATGAGCTGCCCTTTATGCGGAGTCAGCGGGGCATCCTTGGTCGCGCCATCGGCGGCTGGCAGCTCAACATGACGGCGCGCGTGCAGAATGGGATCCGCTATACGCCAACCCATCCAGCAGCCACCCGGAATCCCTATGAAGATGTGACCTACATGAACACCTTCTTCGGGAACTCACAGATGCGGCCGTTCAATGGGAATCCGAACGCGTCCGTCAAATCCGTGGCGGTCACGGATGTCGACGCCTGCGTCTTCTACGCGCGGTGCGGCACGACCGGGGGCGTTCCGAATCTGCGGACCAGCTCGACCGGTTTCTTCCTCATGTCGGATCTCAACCGGAACATCTTCACGCCGGTCACTCCGAATGATGTCCGCTTCATTCTCAACGGACCCGGCGCCGCGCGGAGATTCAACAATCCGTTCGGGAACGTCGCCCGCAACATCTTGCAGGCGGATCGGATCGAGACCGTCGATCTGAGCATCTTCAAGACCTTCAAGATCACCGAGCGAATCAACCTGCAGTACCGGCTGGAGCTCTACAACGCGCTCAACCATCCGGTCTTCGGCGTGCCGGCGACCAACGTCGACAGCGTCATCTTCAACGACTTCCAGGAGACGAGCGGCGGCCGTCGAACGATCTCGATGGGCCTTCGGCTTCGCTTCTAGTCGTTCTCTCTCCGGGAGGGGAGTCGCGCGGCCTGCGCGGCGGTGGCTCCTCTCCCGGCGACTTCCGGCTGGATTTTTTTCGCTTGACCGATCTTCGAGAGGTGAGTAGGATACGTCCAACACTGAGAAAGGAGGTGGTCGATTGGATAAGAAAAGCTTGAAGTCGAACAACAGTGAGGTGGCTGCGTCCTAAGCGGCCCATTGGTTGGTCGGAAAGACTGGCTGATGGAAACGCCCGCGAGGACAATCTCCACAGCTAACCGAAAAGCCCTGTCGGGAAACCCCTGATGGGGCTTTTTGATTTGGGCCGCCAGGAGGAGAATCTCCCGCCAATTGAACATTCCTGGAAAATAGCAAACAATCAGGGGGTGGAGAGATCTCTCCAGTCAAAGTAGGGATAGCGGCAGCGAATGGCGAAGGAGGACCGGAGCGATGAGAGTAATGCTAGCGTACGATGGGTCGCCGTGTGCCGAAGCGGCGGTGGAGGATCTTGGACGGGCGGGGCTGCCGGAGGAGGTCGAGGCGCTGCTCGTCTCGGTGACGGAGACGTGGCTGCCGCCCCCTTCGGGACTGGAGTTGGCGACGCCGGGGGTGGTGACATCGATCCACGAACGCACGGAGGCGATGAAGGAGCAGGTTGCCCGGATGGGGGAACGGTTGCGCGAGCGTTTTCCCGCCTGGAGCGTCGAAACGACGCAGGCGGCAGGATCCCCGGCGACGGTCCTGCTGGAGAGAGCGGAGGAGTGGAAGCCGGATCTGATCGTCGTCGGCTCTCACGGAGCGGGTCCCATCCAGCGTTTCCTCATCGGCAGCGTCTCCCAGCGGGTGGCGACCCATGCGCCGTGCTCGGTCCGCATCGCGCGAGGTCGGGTGGAGGAGGGCGTAGCGGACGGCCCGACCCGACTGGTCGTCGGGATCGATGGGTCGATCGACTCGGACATGGCGGTCTATGTCGTGGCGCATCGGCAATGGCCGGCCGGGACAGAGGTTCGTCTGGTCACTTCGATTGGTCCGATGGTCAGCACCCAGTCGCTCGTCTCCTTTCCGGAAGAGAAGTCGGTCGTTGAGGAGTGGCAGGGCCAGGCGGCGAGGCGGCTGCGCGAGGCCGGGCTGGAGGTCTCGACGGTTCTCTCGTTTGAGGATCCGAAGCAGGCGCTGGTCCACGAGGCCGAGTCCTGGGGGGCGGACGCGATCTTTCTGGGGAGTCACGGACGAGGCGCGATCGCGCGGTTTCTTCTCGGCAGCGTCTCCGCGGCGGTCGCCGCGCGTGCCCACTGCACGGTCGAGATCGTGCGTCGCGTGTCGACAGCCATCTGGCCAGAGGCAGAAGAGGGGGCCAGCCTGGCGGGGGAGTAATTCGATGAGAACCGATCCATTGTCCGCTCGGAAGGCGCCGATCGAGTTTCGGAACGTCACGATTCGCTTCGATGACCGGGTTGTCCTTGATCGGATCAGCTTCCGCTTGGACGAGGGGGAGATGATCTGCGTGACGGGCGATTCCCAGTCCGGGAAATCGGTTCTCCTGCGGCTGGCGATCGGCTTTTTGAGTCCGGATGAAGGGGAGGTGTGGATCGACGGACAGCCCCTCGCCGAGATGACGGAGGTGGAGCAGCTGGCGCTGCGACGCGACCGGATGGGGATGGTCTTTCAGGAGAACGCCCTCTTCACGGGAAAGACCGTCTTCGAGAATGCCGCCTACCGGTTGATCGATCAGCACCGGGGGCCAGAGCAGATCGAGAAGGCAGTGCTGGAAGTCCTGACCTTTGTCGGGCTCCACACGGACCTGGAGACACCGGCAGAGGAGCTGTCGGGAGGAATGAAGCGTCGGCTCGAGTTTGCGAGAGCGTTGATCGGCTGGCCTTCGATCATGCTCTTCGACGAGCCGACCTCCGGACTCGATCCGATCAATGCCCGGAGTGTCCTCGATCTGGTTCTCCGGGCGCGTGATCTGCAACGGATCACTTCCCTCTTTGTCACCAAATCGATGCACGAAATCCCTTACCTCGGGGGCCATCGGGCCCGGCTCGACGCCGAGGGGCAGGTCAGGATCGAGACGGTCAGTCCGGATCTGCCAGACGAATGGCCCGTTCCGATGCGGGTGCTGGTGCTCGAGGCCGGGAGGATGGCCTTCTTCGGAAGCGTCGCAGAGTTCCGGAGGAGTGATGTCCCGGCGGTTCGCCACCTTCTACAGCCAGTCAGTCAGGACGCGCACGACCATTTCGAATGCGCGGATCCCTGGGAGCAGAATCGAAAAGGGCGGGAGACAGTCAAGCAGTAAACCCGCGTGGAGAGCGCTGGCAAGGCTTCGTTGGGGTTGAATGTCCCATCTGTATGTGAAACTGGGAATCGCGCTGGGGCTCGGCCTTCTGGTGGGCCTGCAGCGGGAGTCTGTCGCCTCGCGGCTGGCCGGACTGCGGACCTTTTCGTTGATCACGCTGCTTGGTGCGCTGAGCGCCTTGCTGGCGCAGTGGTATGGAGGGTGGGTTGTCGCCGTGGGGTTCCTCGCCCTGGCGGGGCTGATTCTGATTGGGAAAGAGATCGACGCGCGGCGTGGGGAGGTCGATCCGGGATTGACGACGGAGATCGCCATTCTGTTGATGTATGGCGTCGGCGCCTTTCTGATTCTTGGACCGCCTGAAATCGCGATCGCCGTGGGAGGGGTGACCGCGGTCCTGCTCCATTTCAAAGGGGAGCTCCACAATGCCGTCGCGCGGCTGACCACTACCGATCTCAAAGTGATCATGCAGTTTGCTCTCCTCTCCCTGGTGATCCTCCCGGTCCTGCCCAACCAGACCTACGGTCCCTACCAGGTGATCAACCCGCGCAACATCTGGCTGATGGTGGTCTTGATTGTGGGAATCGGATTGACGGGATACATCAGTTACCAGTTTCTGGGGGAGAGGGCGGGGCTGGTCCTGACAGGTCTGATGGGAGGCCTCATCTCGAGCACGGCGACGACCGTCAGCTTTGCGCGACGCTCGAAGCGGTCTCCCCATTCCAATCGGACTGGATCGATTGTCATCCTTCTTGCCAACACCGTGGTTTTCGTTCGGGTGATGATCGAGATTGCCGCGGTCGCGCCGGTGATGTTGCGCGAAGCCATCGTTCCCCTTCTTCTGATGATGAGTGTCGGGGTGGCGGGAGCGGTCTTCCTCTGGGCGTATGGCCGAGGAAGCGAGCACGCGCTGCCTGAACAGAGCAATCCTTCGGAATTGAGATCCGCGCTCTTCTTTGCCGGACTCTATGCGGCCATTCTCTTTCTGGTTGCCTTGACCAAGGATCAGTTTGGCAACCAGGGGCTGATTCTCGTCGCCGCGGTCTCCGGGCTGACGGATGTGGACGCGATCACGCTCTCGACCGCGCAGCTGGTTCGACTGGAGCGGTTGCCTACCAGCGAGGGCTGGCGCATGGTGGTCATGGCCATTCTCTCCAACCTCGTCTTCAAAC
>JBEIJP010000013.1:0-15301 GCA_040380245.1 Acidobacteriota bacterium
CCTTCCGGGCCAGTTCGCGATGATCCGTCCCCGCTCGCTCTATGAGCCACTGCTGCGACGAGCCATGGCCTTCTACCGGGTTGGGAGAGCACCGGATGGCCAGCGGTGGACCGAATTTCTCTACCAGATTCTCGGTCGCGGAACGCAGGCGCTGGCGCGATTGCGCGAAGGGGACGAAGTCGAGCTGCTCGGCTCCCTCGGGAACTCGTTCGATAGCAACGCTGCCCGAGAGCGGGAGGCGTTGCTGGTCGGCGGCGGGACAGGTTCCCCCGCACTCTACCTCCTGGCGGGTTCTCTGCTCGAACAGGGCGTCCGTTTGCGGCTCTTCCTGGGCGGCGCCAGCCAGGGCGACCTCTGCGGCTACCCGGATTTTGTTCAGTTGCTGGGTGAGGAACGGATTCACTGCGCGACCGATGATGGGAGTTGGGGGGACCGAGGATTCGTCACCGCCCCCCTGCAGTCATACCTGGAGAGGCTTCCGCGCGAAGCGCCGCTTCCGGTCGTCTACGCCTGCGGCCCGGACCCGATGCTCCACCGGGTGGCGGGGATCGTCGCCCACGCCAACGTCCCGGCCCAGCTCTCCCTGGAAGCCCCGATGGCCTGCGGCTATGGGGTCTGTGTCGGCTGTGCCGTCCCGGTGCGGGACGGTTCGCCTGGGGGCTTCTCTTATCGGAAGGTCTGCACCGATGGCCCCGTCTTCTGGAGTGACCAACTTCACTGGCCCTCTTGAGGAATCGGACCGGGGCACGGAGAGAGGAGGAGCGAATGGGAGAGAAGAAGAGAGAAGGGGACGCCGGAAAGTCCACCAGCCATCCAATTGTCTATTGCGCAGGCGGCATCGTTTGGCGCACTCCACCGAGTGGGGAGGAGGTTCTCCTGATTCACAGCCGGGATGATCAGGCGTGGAAGTTCCCGAAAGGCCATATCGACCCAGATGATCCCAGCTGGGACGCCGCCGCGCAACGGGAGGTCGCCGAGGAGACGGGCTACCAGACAATCATTACCGACTTCGCCGGATATACGAAGTACCCCGTTCAGGGGGTGCCCAAGGTCGTTCTCTACTGGCACATGACCCCGGTCGGGGAATGTCGGTTCGAGCCAAGCGAGGAGGTCGAAGCGATCGACTGGCTGCCGATCCCGGCTGCCCTCCAACAACTGACCTTCGAGAAGGACCGTGCCTTTTTGCGGACACTGATCCAGCAGCCAACGGTTGGACCGATCGCATGAACCCACTTCCCGAGAACCCTTTGGCGATTGAGATCACCGGGACCTCCTTTGCCAACCCGGTCTGGACCGCCAGTGGGACGTGTGGCTACGGACTGGACATGGCGGAGCTGATCGACCTCGACCGGCTGGGGGCGATCTGCACCAAAGGACTCTCCGCGCGCCCCCTGCCGGGCAATGCCCCGTGGCGCATCGTCGAGACTCACGGGGGCATGCTCAACGCCATCGGCCTCCAGAACATCGGCGCGCGCGCCTTCGTCGAGGAGAAACTTCCCCAGCTCAGACGCTACCAGGCGCGGATCGTGCCGAACGTCTTTGGCTACACCATCGAAGAGTACCTGGAGGCGATCGAGATCCTCGAAACAGGCGAGGGGATCTCTGCCTACGAGTTGAACATCTCCTGCCCAAACGTCAAAGCCGGGGGAGAGAGCTTCGCCAACGATCCTCGACAAGCCGCGGCCGTCACGGAGACAGTCCGGAGAGCCACCCGTCGACCGGTCATCGTCAAGCTCTCTCCGAACGTCACGAGCATTGCCGAGGCGGCGATCGCGGTCGAGGCGGCGGGGGCCGACGCGCTCTCGCTGATCAACACCGCCGTGGGGATGTCGATCGACATCGAAACACGCAAGCCTCGCCTGGCCAATGTCACCGGGGGGCTCTCCGGACCCGCGATCAAGCCGATCGCGCTGCGCTGCGTCTTCCAGGCGGCGCGGGCCGTCCGTCTCCCGCTGATCGGAATCGGGGGGATTGCCACTGTCGAGGATGCCCTGGAGTTCCTCATCGCTGGCGCCTCGGCAGTCCAGGTGGGAACGGCCAATTTTTACGACCCGACGGCGTCAATGAAGATTGTCGACGGGCTGGCGAGCTACTGCCAGACCCATCGACTCTCCTCGATTCGAGACCTGATTGGGACCATCGATCTCTCGTAAACCGCCACGGAGAGCTCTCCATGAAATCGAAGAAATCCTGGCGTGAGAAACTGACCGACAAGAAGGACCTCCCCAAAGTCGTCGCCGTCCCGTCCTCCATGGTGGGGCGTTGGGGAATCACCTCGACGGAAGAGACGCTCCTCATCCCGTCTCCGGAGGAGGTCGACCAGATGATGAAGCGGGTCCCCGCTGGAAGTGTGACCACCCTGCAGGAGATTCGTGCCGCGCTGGCCGAGCAGCACCAGGCTTCGCTCTGCTGCCCCTTGACGACTGGCATCTTTGCCGTCATCGCCGCCCAGGCTGCCGAAGAGGAGGCCAGGGAGACCGGCTCGGAAGAGATCACGCCGTGGTGGCGGACGCTGCAGGCGGATGGTCGCCTGCACCCCAAATTTCCAGGCGGAATGGAGCGGCAAGCCGCTCGGCTGGCCGCGGAAGGCCATCAGGTGACCGGTCGGGGAGCGACCCGCCGCGTCGAAGCGTGGGAGCGCCACCTCGCCCGCTTACTCCCTCCCTCTCCTGCCAAGCCTGGAAAGGGGCGAGGGGGAGAGGCAAAGACACGCCGTCCCGCAGGAGACCAGGAACCGGAAGGGTCACGCCGTCCGCTGGCCAGGTAGCGACAAAGGAGAGATTGGATGGACTTGCACAGCGCTCCCAGCGAGGGACGGGAATGGATCCGGGAACTGCGCAACCCGATTGTCGTCGCGCTCGACCTCTCTTCGGCATCCGAGGCGCTGCGGCTCGCCGAGCAGCTTCGCGGAACGGTCGGCATGTTCAAGGTCGGCAAGCAGCTCTTCACCGCCGCTGGGCCAGACATCGTGCGCCAGCTCCTCGCCCTCGGGGAACGGGTCTTTCTGGACCTGAAGTACCATGACATTCCAAACACCGTCGCCAGGGCCGGGGTCGAAGCGGCCCGACTCGGAGTGAGCATCTTCAATCTGCACGCCCTCGGGGGGCTGGAGATGATGCGGGCGACGGCGGAAGCCGTCGGCGAGGCTTGTCAGCGCGAGTCTCGCCCTCGCCCACTGCTGCTGGGCGTGACCGTCCTGACCAGCCACACCCGGGAGACCCTCTCCGAGATTGGCATCGATCAACCGGTCGAGGAGGAGGTGATCCGCCTGGCACGCCTCTGCGACGCCGCCGGTATCGATGGCGTGGTCGCCTCCCCACAGGAGATCCTCCCCCTCCGACAAGCGATCCCCCGCCCCGATTTCTGCCTGCTGACGCCGGGAGTCCGCCCCACTGGAGCCGCCCTTCACGACCAGCGCCGGGTGATGACGCCGGGGGAGGCAATCATCGCCGGTGCCTCGTTCCTGGTCATTGGTCGCCCGATTACGGAAGCGGCGGACCCCGTGGCCGCGGCCCAGGCGATTGCCGACGAGATCAAAGTCGCCTACCAAGCACACCCGACCCGGAAGCTCGTGCAACCTTCCTCGATCCCCTCTTCTCCACTTGTCGGAGAGGAGGCCAAAGAAATTGAGCGCGAACCATCCCAGTAGGCTTATAATGCAACCTTTGTCTTTTTCTGATCCATCCCAGCGAGGGACGAATCGAAAAACCAGGAAGAAGAACGAGAAGACAAGCGTCGACGCAGCCCACGAAAGTCAACCAATCGAGAATGGCAATCAGACCGAACCATCGCATCCTCTACTCCCTCCTCGCGGTCCTGGCCGTGGGGGGGGTCCTTGGAGCCATCAGCCAATGGACCAGGCTCGCCGCCCAGCAGGCTGAATTGACGCCACCACCCCGAGCGATGTCACCGGGCACGGCACGTCCGACTACCGCTGGCGAAGGAGCCAGTTCCGCCATGATGGCCGGCGAGCGGCTGGCCTACAATGTCTCATGGTCGAGCATTCCATCGGCGGCCCGACTCGAGCTCGAACTGACCGAGCGGGGACAGTTCTTCGGTCAAGACAGCTACCAGCTGCGGACCCGGGTCCAGACGCTCGATCAGGCGTGGTCCCTCCTGGGGGAGATCGACAACGTCTACACCACCTATCTCCTTGCCGCGACGGGTCTGCCTCACCGGATCGTGCAGTCGGTCAATCAAGGCTTTCAGCCTGCTCTCCAACCTGGACTTGAGCCAGGCACGAACGAACCCAGGCGCGCCCAGCCCAGGCTGGGCGAAGAGGTCATCGTCCTCGACCAGGCCAGTCAACTCGCGACCTACGACGATCAGAGCACGCTCACGCTGGCGCCCTCGACCTTCGACCTCCCCTCTCTCGTTTATGGTCTTCGCCTTTCTCCCCCGGCGGAGGGAGAGCGTCAGCGACTCAACGCCCTCTTCGGTCGCGAACAGATTGAGATCGACGCCATTGGCGGGGGGCGTGAGCAAGTGGTCACCCAGGCAGGGAGATTCGAGGCCAACTGTGTTCGGCTCACCCCGCGTAAGAAGTTCAAGCGGTACCGGGCGACGCTCTGCCTCTCGGCGGATGATCGAAGACTTCCCGTCTCGATCCGGGCGGACCTGCCGATTGGCGAGATACGGGCCGAGTTGATCAGCGCGACGGTGCGACCCCTTCCCGCTGGAGGAACCGCCCAGTTGATGGCCGGTCCGAGCATCCCGATCCCTCTCTCAACTCAGGAAAGCTCCCCCTTGCCCTTCCGTATCGGAGAACGTCTCGGGTATGACATCTCGTGGGGCAACCCTCTCAGTCGGACGGGCCAGCTTCGAGGTACGGCAGCAAGGTACGCTCGATCAGCAACGTGTCCTCGAACTGTACGGAGAAGCGACCTCGACAGGGGCGGCCCGCACCCTGATCCAGGTGCAGGACCAGATCAGTTCGTTCCTGCGTCCAGAGAAGCTGACGCCCCTCCGGACCGATCTTCGACTCCGAGAAGGACGACGGATCAAGGTTGACTCGGCCCTCTTCCTCGACGCGGATCGCACGGCCAGACTCAACAACGGAACCGTGATCCAGGTTCCACCGGGAACGCTCGACCTTCTCTCGCTCTTCTACGTAGTCCGGGCAACGCTTCCAGAGATCGGACAGTCGGCCAGCTATCCATTTCTCGACGCGAACCATCGCCCTCAACTGGTCGTCGTCCGCGCTGTCAAGCAGGAGCGGATTGGTTCTCCCCTTGGGGATCGTGAAACGACCCAGGTCGATATCCTCTCGTCTCCCCCAGCCTCGTACCTCATCGCTCAGGGCTGGATCAGCCGCGACGAAGCCCGTGTTCCCCTCTATTTTGTCACGCGAACCCGATTCGGGGAGCTGCGATTTCAGCTGAGGACCGCCTTTCAAATCCGGTAACCGCAGGTGAGCCATGAGACGTCCCGTCGACCATCTCCTTCTTCCCATTCTGGCGGCGCAGGGAGCCTGGGTCCGATGGGTCACCCCGCGCCTGCCCGCTGCCGCCGGCCCGCGCTCGGGGGAGATCCCGGGCCAAGGGGAGGCGATTGGGCTCTGGTTTCTCGGGGAATCGACAGTGGCCGGAGTAGGAGTGGATGACCACCAGGAGGGGCTGGCGGCGCAGACGGCAGTCACCCTGGCGGGGCGGAAGGGGCGGCCCGTGCGGTGGCGAGCCCTTGGACTCTCCGGCGCGACTGTCGCCATGGCGCGGCAGCGGTTGACGGCGCGACTCTCCCCCGACGACCGTCGCGGCGATGACGACGCCGTGGTGATCTGCCTTGGCGTCAACGACGCCCTCCGCGGAACAAGCCTGGCCACGTGGGAGGCGGAGATCACCGCCCTCGCGATGGAGATTCACCAGCGGATGGGGGAGATCGATCTGCTCTTCTGTGGTCCGCCGCCCTTGGGAGAGTTCCCGGCCTTCCCCGTTCCGTTGCGGGGCTTTCTCGGTCGTCGGGCCGAGGGGCTTCGCCGCTCCCTGGCCCGGGTCGTGGAACGAACGGAGCGGGCCCTCCTCGCGCCTCCCCTCTCGCCCGTGGCCCCCCATCATTTCTGTCGAGACCGATTTCACCCCGGCGCTGAAGGCTATCGCGCCTGGGGGAGCCTGATCGCTGACCAACTGGCCGCACGCCCCCCCTACCGATCTCGATAGTTGAGCGCGGGCTTTTGATCCGCCGGAATCCGCGATCGATACTCGAACCCTGCCCGACGCCGCTCAAAGTCCTCCCGCGCCTCTTTGACAAGACGCGGATTGGTCAGCAACTCGATTCCTGACAGGGCCAGGGTCTTCGCCGCGACCACCATCCCCCGTCGACCGATCTCCATCCCGCTGCACGCCACCGCCTGCCAGCTGTGGGCAGGTGTCCCGGGCACATAGGTCGCGGCGCGAAACTCCGCCGTCGGGGCAATCCAACTGACATCTCCAACATCGGTCGACGCCGGACCGGGCCCGCTGACCATCGGCTGGATCTGCTCCTCGCTGCCCAGGGGCAGGAGCCCCTCCCGGGGGAGGGTCTGGTGCAGCTGCTCCGCGAAGGCGCGCTCTTCCGGGCCGTACCGCACCCCGCCAACCCGGCGCAAGTGGCGGTCATACAACTCCGCCAGCGGCCCATTGGGGAGAAGGTTGAAGACGCTCCCGATGATCCTCGTCTCGACCTGTGTCTCTGTCGCCAGCGCTCCCGCTTCGGCACAGCGCAGGATCCGTTGCCAGATGCCATCCAGGATCGGCATCTCCGGATGACGGGCGTAGAGGAAGATCTCCGCCTCCTCGGGAACGATGTTGGGAGCGTCGCCGCCGCGCGTCACGATATAATGGATCCGGGTCGCGGGCGGGATATGTTCGCGCAGGAGATCGACGGCGTGGGCCATCAGCATGACCGCGTCGAGCGCCGATCGGCCCCGCTCCGGCGAGGCGGCGGCATGCGAGGCGACGCCACGAAAGCGAAACCTCGCGTTGATATTGGCCAACGTGCTCTGGGTGCCGGATCCATTGCGGTCCGCCGGGTGCCACGAAAGAATGGCGTCACAATCGTCAAAGACCCCGGCGCGCGCCATGAAGACCTTGCCTGAGCCCCCTTCCTCCGCGGGGGAGCCATAGAACCGGATCGTTCCCGGCAGTTTGTGCTCGACGAGATACTCCTTCAGCGCAATGGCCGCGAAAGCCGCCGCCACTCCGAAGAGATTGTGACCACAACCATGTCCTGCCCCCCTGGGCCCGGCTCCCTGGGAGGTCGTCGGCTCTCCGGGGCCACTCGGCCGCGGGGCTTGTCGCGGCACGGCATCCTGCGAAAGACCCGGCAGCGCGTCATACTCTCCGATCAACCCAATCACTGGCTTGCCGGCGCCAAAGGTCGCCGTGAACGCAGTCGGAATGTCGGCCACTCGATCGTCGATCCGAAAGCCGGCTGCCCGCAGCTCCGCTTTGAGAAGAGCGGCGCTCCGTTCCTCCTTGTACCCCACCTCGGCAAACTCCCAGATCTGCCGGGAGAGCTGGCCATGGTGAGCCGCACGGCGATCCATTCGACGAAGGATCTCGTCCTGCTCCGCCGGCGTCGGCGTCTGGGCCATCGCGGCGATGCCTGCCCCAAAGATGGCCAGCAGCACCCACACCCCGATTCGGCCTCTCGAGCCGAGCCCACTTCCGTCTCCGCTCTTCTGTCGCATCCCCATACACCTCTCCCTCTCAACCCAGTGATCCCTGCTGCTGAGCCATCTCTCCTGCCGTCGTTCCCCCTCGATCCTCCGCTTAGAGATCATCCAGTCGTTGGTGGACCAGATAGAGCAGATCGACAATCAGGACGGCAATTGGCGGGTAGAAAATAACCTTCCAGAGCGCTTCCCCCAGTGTCTCCTCCTGCAAAAAAGGCACCGTATAGTCGCCCGATATTCCTCCGATCAACAACCCCGCCAACCCGGAGAGTAGATATCCGCCAATCACGAAAGTCCAGGCGACACTCCGACGAAACGGCCTGGTCGCTCGCGGCGCTTCCGGGAGGCGGGAGCGCTTCCGTGGACGGTATGTGTAGTAGTCGAAGTGCTGTTTGAGGCTGCGGACCAGATGCCAGGCGCCGACCAGAAAGAGCAGAATCAAGGCCGCTTTCCAAAGGGGCGGGATCGTTTCGAAGAGCAGCGGCCGGGTCATCGCGACAAAAAAGGTCGAGAGGAAGAGGGTCACCGTCGTGTAGACCGCTTTGCCACGGGCGACCGTCTCCTCGCGCTCCCGCTCGATCCAGTCATTGACAATCCGATCCATCCGCGCCTGGTAATGAGCTTGCCGAGCGACCCGCGCCGCCTGTGCCGCCCGCCGACGGGCTTCCGTCAACTCGCCACTCGCCTCCCCGCGCACCGCGTCGAGAACCTCCTGATCGTAGCGCGAACGGCGATCGGGATCGATCAAAGTCTGATAGGCTTCATGAACCCGGGCAAACTTCTCCCCAGCCGCCGGATCGGTATTAACGTCTGGGTGATAGAGACGTGCCAATCGGCGATAGGCGGACTTAATCTCGTTCGAACTGGCAGTGGGCGAAACACCCAGGACCGTATATGGATTTCCCATCGATCCTCACGTCGCTTCTCGCTTTTGTTGCAGTGTTGGTTGCCACGCGATTTCCCGCGAGGGGGACTCCACGTATCCTGCCCGGGAGGCACAGATCGGCTGGATCAGATCAGCCATCTGGAGGCAGCACCATCCATCGTGTGTTCAGCCGACAAACGGTTGATTCTCAGTCCAACCCCTGTCGTCTCGAGGCTATCCACTGTCGGTCGAGCTGAAAGCCGGGTGGGGGAGACCGGCCCTCTGTCAGGTCGCTGAGCAAACTTGCCTTCTATCTTTCCCGACGCAACCGGAGGCATTGTACGACTTCCAGCAGAAGTTTCAAGGCAGGCCCCGGTTCCTCTGCCATCGGCGTTCTCTTCCGCTGGCGACGCGGTTATAGTCCACCTCCCTGACAAGCGCGGAAGAAATGGGCGGGGGCGATGTTGCGACCGCAAAGCAGAATGGCCACCGTCTCCTTCTCTCCGCAATGAACTGAGGCGGAAGCCACCGCCTGCCCCCGTTCGCGCTCGGCGCGCCAACGCAGAAAGCCCGCGACGGCCACCGCCGCGGCGCCTTCCACCATCCAACGCTCGTGCTGCGCAATCAGCCACATCGCGTCCCGTATCTCCTCTTCAGAGACGAGGATCCGCTCATCGATCACCGATTGGCAGAGGGGAAAGGTCAGACTTCCCTCCTCGATGCCACCTGCCGTGCTCTCCGAGAGGGTTGGCGCCTCCTCCACCTCGACGATCCGCCCCGCCTCCAGGCTCCTGGCCATCGCCGCCGAATGGGCGGGCCAACAACCGACCAGACGAACACCGGGACGGAGCGCCCGCAAGGCCACCCCAATCCCCCCGATCAATCCCCCTCCCCCGACCGAGACAAAGAGCCGATCGAGCCTCGGCAACTGGCGGACCAATTCCAGTCCAATCGTTCCCTGCCCTGCCACCACCTCCGCGTCATTGTAGGGCGAGATGAAGACTTGCCCCCGTGCCATCGCCTGTCGCCTCGCTTCCCGTTCCGCTTCCAATGGAGTGCGTCCGTAGCGGCAGGGCTCCCCTCCCAGGCCGCGGATCAACCGCACTCTCTCTTCCGGTACGTCCTCCCGGAGATAGACTTGCGGACGGATTCCACGCCACGCCCCGGCGGC
The DNA here is from genome assembly GCA_040380245.1 of Acidobacteriota bacterium. Classification (GTDB taxonomy): domain Bacteria; phylum Acidobacteriota; class Blastocatellia; order RBC074; family RBC074; genus CAIOZW01. Next base: position 9,688 of record JBEIJP010000013.1, read on the forward strand.
ACTGACCGCCATCCCGTGGTTGCCATTCGAGGCGGTGACCACCCCGCGCGCCAGTTCCGTTTCGCTCAATATCGCCATCTTGTGGAGTGCGCCGCGCCACTTGAACGATCCTGTCTCCTGCAGGTGCTCCAGCTTGAGCCATACATCCACCTGCGCGCTGCTCAGGAAGGTCGATCGCTCGACCGGTGTTCGTCGAACCTGGGAACGAATCCGTTCTTCGGCTTGTGCCACTTCAGTAAAATTCATGATTTACTTCTCTTTCGTCCGAGACCTATAATGGGACCCTCAATGGTGCCCATCGACAACGTGAATATGATCATTCCATCGGCAATCCGACCATCGGACATCTGATGGTCAGGCGGTCTTTCTCTCTCTTGGCCGACTGCGGAAAGGACCGTCGCGCGGCATCTGGGAAGATGTGACTCGGCTTGGCACACCAGGCTCACGGGGATGCGCCACTCGCCCTGCTGAACAATCTGGAACCAGTCGGGATCTCCCTCGCCTGTTGCCACCATACTGGAGAATCCTATGTGTCAGCCCTCTGCGCCATTCCACCACCACACGAATCATCTGGCTCTTCGCGCCCGTTCTGATCGGCGCGAGCGGAACTCCCTGGGACCTTCGTGGGTGAGGCAGGCGCTGCTCTGCTGCCTGCTCGTTCTCGCTCCTCTCGGGATGGAGAGCACCGCGGTGGGACAGAACACCGGGACGACCATTCAGAACAGCGTCCCGTTGACCAGCGTCTCCGCCGCCAGCTACGCGGTCCTCCCGCTTGCGCCAGGATCGATCGTGACGGCTTTTGGAACCCAACTGGCGACGGGAATGGCTTCCGCCTCCAGTCTACCCCTTCCGACAAGTCTCCTCTCCACCCAGGTGCAGGTCAATGGGACTCCAGCCCCGCTCTTCTTTGTCTCCCCCAGTCAGATCAACTATCTGCTTCCGGCGAATCTCGCCGAGGGAGAGGGGCAAGTGGTCGTGATCTCGACACGGCCCAATGGCGAGCAGGTGATCTCGCGCGGATCGATCCAGATCGCCGCGACGGGTCCAGCTCTCTTCACCGCCGATGCCAGCGGAACCGGCGCACCCGCCGGGCAGACAGGTCGCGTGACCGACAGCAATCAGTTCACCTTCGATCCGCTTCCCCCTTACCAGAACGACCCAGCGAATCCAAGCCGGATCATCCCCGCTCCGATCGATACTGGCTCGGAGAGTCGCCCAGCCTACCTGATCCTCTATGGCACCGGATTCCGAAACGCGAGCTCCCATTCGATCCACGCTCTCATCGGGGGCAGCGAGGTCCCGATCGAATATTTCGGGGCGACCCAGGGCTTTGTCGGCCTCGACCAGATCAACCTGAGATTACCGCACTCCCTGAGGGGACGGGGCTTGATCGATGTCACCATCGTCGTGAACGGGGTCTCCTCCAACGCCGTCACCCTCGATGTCGCGGGCACACCCAGCCCATCGCTCTCGATCAGCGGGTTCGGGATCAACAGCCCGGCCCTCGCGGGACAGACGGTGACGATCGAGGGAAATGGGTTCTCCCCTCAACTCAACGAGAATGTTGTCCGTTTCGGTCCCGCGCAAGCACGGGTCATCGCCGCCTCCGCCAACCGGTTGACCGTCATCGTTCCGTTTGGCGCCCGGTCGGGTCAGGTCATCGTCCAGGCCAACGCCAGTGAGGTCCGCAGCGAGGCCGTTTTCAAGGTCAAGACCTCGATCAGTGGAATCATCCAATCGACAGGACGTCCAGGCATCACTCCCGCCCCACTCCAGAATGTGACGGTCCGGCTTGCCGGAACGAACATTACCGCACGGACCAACCCACAGGGAACCTTTGTCCTCTCCGATGTCCCCCCGGGCATCTCACTGGTCGAGGTCGATGGGGGCACCACCGCCACCAATCCGCCCTACCCCACGGTCACACTCAAAGTCGCCGCACGGGCGGATCGGGACAATCAGTTCACCCAGCCGATCAGTCTGCAGCAGATCAGTGGCGGCAGCGCTCCCCTGGGATCATCCATGGCGGGAGCCACGCCGAGTGAGACAGCCCTTCACCAAGCCCTGCAGACCATCGCCAAACAGGCGGCTCCCGGTCTCTCCAATCAGTTTCTCCCGATCTCGCGGACCATTCTGATCACCGATCGGGAGGTGACCCTGGAGGTCCCCTTCGGTATCAACCTCAAGTTCCCGGATGGCAAGACGAGCGGACAGGTCCAGTTGACGGTCATTGAAGGGAGCAGACTGCCCGGGATCACGCTGCCCGGTGGTGTCTATGCTCCCTCGATCGCCCAGATTACCCCGATCGGGACACGATTCAGCCCCGGGATCTCCATCAGCTTCCCCAATCCAGACCCGGCCAGAATGACGCCGGGAAGCCGGGTCATCCTCTACCGGTACGATCCTGGGACAGGCGGCTTTCTCCAGAGAGGAACCGCGTCTGTCAGTGAGGATGGTGGCCGCATCATCTCAGACGGCCGCCTCGTCGACCTCGCCACCTTCTGGATGATCGGCCTCCCGGGGGGGGTGACCACCGTCAACGGACGCGTCCTTGACAATCAGGGACGTCCGGTGGTCGGCGCCAAGGTCAGTGTCAACGGTCGCGCGCAGATCAGCGACCAGAATGGCGGGTTCACTCTCCGGGATTTCTGGACCGCCACTCAGGGAACGTTGGAAGTGGAGGCCATCGTCCCCCAGCAGTTCGGGACCCCTCCCCGCGGACGATCCGCACCCACTCCCGTGGTCATTGGCGGAATCACCCAGGTGGGAACCATCACGATCGCCAACACCGGGCAAGCAGGCCTCGTCATGTCTCCCTTTGTCCTCGATCTGCGATCGGGGGATCCGCCACGGTCAATCCAGGTCACCCTCACCCAGCCGGCGCCCCAGGGGGGCTTATTGATCAGTTTGACGAGCAGCAATCAGTCCGTTGCCACCGTCCCGACCAGCATCACCCTTCCAGCCGGCAGCACGACGACCTCGTTCCCCGTTACCCGGGTGGGCTCGGGCGCTGCCCTGATCGAGGCCCGCGCGCTGCTCAATGGACAGACCCTGGTGAGCACCGCCGGCGTCAGTGTCCCTCGGCCTGGCCCTGTCCTGACCCGGTTGAGCGAGACTGCCGTGCCCGTGGGCGCGGCGCTGACAATCACTGGCACCGGCCTGAGTCTGACGCCAAACAACCAGACGGTCTCGTTCTACCGGAACCAGAACCTGGTGGCGATCGCCAATCCCTTCGACAACGAGGTCGTTCGTGACAATGCGGGCAATCCAAGCCTGCGCATCCGGATCCCAGACCTTCTTCCGGGCCCGGTGTCCCTGGTCGTCAGCGTCACCGATGGACAGACGGGGATCACCTCCAATCCAAGTCAACCCCTCGAGTTGACGATCGTCGAAGTGACGCTCTCCGCGCCAACCCTGGCGCGCATCACACCCGACCAGGGCCGCCCCCGCGGAGTCCAGGTCATCACTGGCACCGGCTTCAGCCAGAACCCTGCGGAGAACGTCGTTCGTTTTCAGCAGCAGGGCCTGACCGCCGAGGCCAGGGTCCTCCAGGCGACCGCGACCGAGTTGACCATCGTCACCCCGGCGCTCGGCATCAGCCGGGGTGGCTCGACCGTCATCGCGCAACGCGTCGCCGGAAACGGAGCCGTCAGTCCCCCTTCGAACGCCCTCGCCTTTCGCGTCACGGACAATCCCACCTCCCCGTCAACCCCGCTGCTGGCCGCCATCGTCAACGTGGCCAACAATGGTTCCTCCGGAAAGGATGGCGACGTCATTCGCGCCCGGGGAACGGGCTTTGGCACTAGTGTGTTCAGCCGCAACTTCGGCACCCTCTCCGCAGGGGACCCTGTCCTCACGCTCTTTCTGTTTCTCCAGCGGAACGAGTTCATCAATTACTCGCTGCCCATCGATGCCGCCGGCGGAGTCGAGCTGAGAACAACGATCCCTTCCGGGCTCCAACGGGGGCCGGCCCAGATCAGTGTGATCAACTACGATCTTGAAACGGGATTGATCAGCGAGGAGAGTGTTCCCTTCAACTTCACGATCACGGAGAGCAGCGACTATCGACTCGGGGAGGTCGAGCCGAACGATAGTCCGGAACTGGCGACGGAGATCTTCGTTCCCACCACCATCGAAGGACGAGTCGGCCTGGGAGATCCTGGAAGCATCACGACACGCTACAGCAACGGAACCAGCGTCGTGATTTCTGACCTCTTCCGCCTCGACCTCGAGCAGACCACCCGTCTTTCAATTCAGCTGAGCTTCTCCACCGCAGGGGATCTAGACCTCTTTGTCCTGCGGCGATCCCCACTGCAGACCTTCGATATCATCGCCTCTTCCTCCAACACGCAAGGGACGACGGAAGGGTTGGTCGGCGACCTGCCCGCAGGGCGCTACCTCATCGGAATCGGAGCCATCCGCGGAGCCAGCGCCTACCGACTGTCATTGGGGATCGGAACAACCGGGGTCTCCACCGGGCCATTGACGCCCCCCCTCAATGTCTCGACTGGTGGGCTGGTCCCGCTCCCGACGTTCGGAGTGCCCCGGCACCCGATCGGGATCGTCCTGTCGTCCACTCCGCGAGAGTCTCCAGAAGCCCCGGAGGACCCAGAGCCGCAGCTGTAAAAGCCCGGCTCGGGCATTCCTCCTCACGCGATACGCCCGGTCAGCGGACTGCTGGCGCTGGCATAAAGACGGGTCGGCATGCGCCCTGCCAGATAGGCCTGCCGACCCGACTGCACCGCCCACTTCATCGCCTCCGCCATCTTTCCCGGATCCCCGGCTTCGGCAATGGCCGTGTTCATCAACAGCCCATCGACGCCCAACTCCATTGCGACACAGGCATCCGACGCAGTCCCAACCCCGGCGTCGACGATGATCGGCACCTCGGTAATCAACTCCCGGAGAATTCGCAGATTGTTTGGGTTCTGAATCCCCAGGCCAGAGCCGATCGGAGCCGCCAGCGGCATCACCGCCGCAGCCCCCGCATCGATCAGTTTCCGCGCCATAATCAGATCGTCCCCAAAATAGGGGAGTACCGTAAAGCCCTCACGAACCAGAATCCGGGTCGCCTCCAACGTCGCCTCATTGTCTGGAAAGAGGGTTCGCTGGTCCCCGATCACCTCGACCTTGACCCAGTCGGAGAGTCCCACTTCTCTGGCCAGACGCGCGGTCCGCACCGCTTCCTCTGCCGTGTAACAGCCGGCTGTGTTTGGCAAAATCGAGAATCGCGTCAGGTCGATCTGGTCGAGCAGCGAGGGCTGGCTCCGATCCGTGACGTTGACCCGCCGAACCGCTACCGTGATCATCTCTGCGCCACTGCGATCGAACGCCTCGCGCATCTCCTCATTGCTTCTGTACTTTCCCGTTCCAATGATCAGACGGGATGAGAAGACCCGCCCCGCAATCGTCAACTTGTCCTGCATACCCTCTCCTTCTCTACCCGATACGTGACGACGCTCCGCGTCCTCAACGGCGACGCTCCGCGTCCTCAACGGCGACGCTCAGCGTCCTCAACGGCGACGCTCCGCGTCGACTTTCCCCCGAACATGGCGATCGAGTGCCTCATCGGTCGTCTCCTGGGGAATCTGATCGAGGAGCCACCATTGCTCCC
>JBEIJP010000014.1:0-15053 GCA_040380245.1 Acidobacteriota bacterium
GGATGTGCTGTCCGTTGGCCATCGACGAACTGAGCACGAGGGAGTGGCCCTTCGGAAACTCCGCCATCAGATGGAAGGTGTCGGGGACTTCCCGACCATCCTTGAAGACATAGACCCCACCCGACGCCATGACGCGATGCGGGAACTGCGCTTCTCCCCAGCAGATGTTGAGCGGGGCAACGACGTGATAGAAGAGATCTGTCGCGATCCCTCCGGAATAGTCCCAGTACTTACGGAAGCGGAAGAACCGCTCGGCGTCGTAGGATCGCTTCGGGGCCGATCCCAGCCACATCTTCCAGTCGATGAAGTTCTCGCCTTTGCCGTCCGGCCCGGCGTCGGCATCGATCGGGTAGTTCCATTCGCCACCCAGCGAGTTGCGGTGGTACGAGCCCTGGCTCATCAACAGTTCGCCAATCATCCCATCCTGAATCGCCTTGCGGGCTTTCCACCACTGGTCGCTCGAAGTGGTCTGGGAGCCGACCTGCAGGACACGCCCTGTGGCCTTGGTCGCCTCATAGACCTTGCGCCCCTCGTCGACCGTGCGGGTCATCGGTTTCTCGAGGTAGACATCCTTGCCGGCGCGCATCGCTTCGATCGCGATCGGAGCATGCCAGTGATCGGGAGTCGCGATGACTACCGCGTCGATGTCTTTTCGCGCGATGACCTCCCGGTAATCGAGGGTAGCCAGTTCCGCCTGGCTGATCTCTTTGGCCCGGTTGATCCGCTTCTGGTAGGTGTCGCAGACCGCGACGATCTGGGCTGGCCGCGTGGTCTTGCCCACCTCCATCGCCCACTTCATGACACTCGTTCCGCGTCCCCCGACCCCGATCACGCCGATGTTGATGCGGTCGTTGGCTCCCAGAACGCGGCCCTGAACCGAATGGCGGAGGGCTACCGTCGCCCCGGCCGCCATGACCCCGGTCCGGACAAACTCCCGTCGATCGATCTTTTCTCGCATGCGGTTCTCCTTCAGAAAGCTGTCGCTCAATGCCGTTGGTTCCGTACTGTCTTCCGAACTCGCCAAATCAGTCCCGTCCGAATCGGCGCAGGGGTGATCTCTCCTGAGAGAGCCATTCGACGGGATCAAGCTCCCATTCCCGACGAGTCTGGAGCTCCCTGACCGGGCTCTTGCCTCGTCGAAGGGCTCGAATTCATCGCGCACACCGTGGCGCGTCACACCCTGACACTGGGCTGATCGCCGCAATCCTCCGCCATCTGACAGCACGTCGGGTCGGGGTGGGTCGGCTCCGCGCGATCGTGCAGCCCCCCTCGTTCAACGTGCGGATGATACCCGGACTGAGTGTTTGCGGCAAGACCGTTGGGCTGACCAATGGACAAAGGCGAAGACCGATCGGCCGTTGACGGGGCTGGACAGAATCACCAGTTAGCGGTTCAGGGCTGACGGGGAGCCTGGTAGACGACGCGCCCGTCGAAGATCGTCAGCCGCACCCGGGCTTCGTGAATGCGGGCCGGAGAGATGGCGAAGAGGTCCTCGGAGAGGACGACCAGATCGGCGAGCTGTCCAGGATCGAGGCGCCCCTTCTCGCGCTCGTCGAAAGTGGCATAGGCGCCAGCCTCCGTGTAAGCGCGGAGGGCCTCGACGAGGGAGAGGCGTTGCGCGGGGATCCAGCCTCCGGGAGGTTGCCCATCGGGGGTTCGTCGGTTGACCGCGTTGTGAAGTCCCCGAATGGGGTCAAGGCTGATGCAGGCCGGCCAGTCACTGCCGAAGACGAGCGTCGCGCCGGCGCGCCGGAGAGTCGCCCAGGGAAAGGCGAGGGGCAGCCGCTCCGGTCCCACCGCGCGGGACCAGACATCGACCGTTCCAGGATCGGCGTGAATCGGCTGCATCCCGGCCAGCACCCCGAGCCGCAGAAAGCGGTCGGCGTCAGCGGGAGAGAGGGTCTCGATATGCTCGATACGGTGGCGGGCGTTGAGACGCCGGCTGGCAGACTGCGCCAGCTCGTAGGCGAGGAGGGCCTCGCGAACGGCGCGGTCGCCGATAGCGTGCGTGTAGAGCTGAAATCCGCGGCGGTCGAGGGTCGCGACCATCTCCCGGTAGGCCTGGGCGTTCCAGGCCAGCTCCCCAAAGGGGCTCGCCGAACTGGCGGGCAGATCGCTGTAGCGGTCGAGGAGCGCCGCCGTGTGAGACTCGAGAACGCCATCGAGCATAAACTTGATCGAACCGGCGCGCAGCTGCGGATGCCGCTCATATCGCTGCTTGAGCGATGTCAGGTAATCGATCATCTCGGGGCCCGTCTGCTCGCTCACCGAAAAGGCCATCGAGAATCGAACCGGGAGTTCGCCAATCCGGTGGAGTTCCTCGTAGAGGGAGAGCTCTTCAGGGGAGCCGCTGGCGTTCTGCAGGCTGGTCAACCCAAGGGAACTGGCGAGCGCGAGCCCCTGGCGCAGGGCCTCCAGCTTCTCGGCCCGGGTTGTCGAGGGGATCAGCCGGCGGACGAGTGATTGCGCCCCCTCCTTGAGCATCCCGGTCGGCTCGCCCGCTTCATTCCGGACAATCTCCCCAAACCCGTCAAAGCGGGTGTTGGAATCGATCCCCGCCCGTTTGAGCGCCGCGGAGTTGACCCAGCCGCTGTGCCCGTCGTAGGCGCTCATGAAGACCGGGCGGTCGGGCACGATCGCGTCGAGATAGCTCTTTGTCGGAGCCCCGCCGGGGAACCGGGAGTACTCCCACCCACTCCCGAGGATCCAGGGTACCTCCGGGTGGCGCTGCGCGTAGTTCTGGATGCGCGCCAACATCTCGGCGACGGTGGCGGCGCCGGTCAGGTCGACCCGCGTCAACCCGAGCGAACCGTTGAGGAAGTGGAGATGGCTGTCGTTGAAACCCGGAACGACCAGTTGCCGCTCCAGTGGAATGACCCGGGTTTTGGGACCGATCCAGCGCTGGATCTGTCGCGTCGTGCCCGTTCCGACAATGCGGTTCCCGCGGATCGCCAGCGCCTCTTCGAGGACGGTCGCCGTCCCGCCACGCCAGATCCGGCCATCGAGCAGCACCAGGTCGGCCGGCGCCGTGGGCTCGGTCCCGCTCTGGCTGGCGACACGCGGTCCCCCCGCGATCATCAGCAGCAACGCTGGAAGCAACCACCATCCCCTGGCAATCCTTCGCTTCATCCCCTCTTCCTCCTGGCGCGTCCCGCAGGGCCCTTGGTCGATCCGCCCCTCCCGAGTGGCGCCCAGCCTCGACTCAGGGCCGACTGTCAGGCGGCTGGATGATCGGCCGGATTACCGCGCACCGCTCCGCCGCGAAGGCGGCCTTGATCTGTTCGAACATCTCCTCGTCCCGATAGGCGCCGATGATCGAGCCTCCGGATCCGGCGAAGTGGGCCGACGCGCCCAGCGAGCGCGCCAGCTCGACCATGCGAATATGTTTGGGGTTGAGCTGGTAGATCGTTCGGCGGGTATCGAAATTGAGATCGATCAGCCGCCCCAAGCGCTCGTGGTCCCTCGCGAGGAGCGCCTCCCGCGCTTCACGCGCCAGCTCGGCGAACCTCTTCATCGCCTCGAGCACCGCAGGCTCCCCCTCCTCATACCGTCGCCGGATATCGTTGTGAAAGACATCGGACGACTCCGCCAGGTCCGTCTGATAGGCAATGTAGAGCGGGGGCAGGAGCGCGGGGTCGAGAGGCTCATACTCCCCGTAGCCGCGTGTCTCGATCAACTCCCGGCGAAAGTCCATCGAGACGAGGCCCTCGTAGACCTGGATCACCCGATCCTGCAATCCGGCCCCGATCTTCAACTCCTGGGTTTCGACAGAGAGGATCAGGGTGGGCAGGACCTCGCGCGGGATCGAGACGTGATAGAAGGCCATGAGTGCCCGCATCGTCGCCGTGATGATCGCGCTCGAACCCGCCAGCCCGACCTGCCGTGGGATCGTCGAGTCGTAGCGAAGCGAGAAGGTCTGCGGCGTCAGCTCGATTCCCTGCCCGCGACAATAGTCGGCAAACCGTTTGATCGCCGCTTTGACCAGTCGCAGGCCACCGTAATACCCATTGAGGCGCGCGTCCTCGAGAAATTCATCGAGCGAATCGAACCGGCAGTGGTCCTGCCGCGTCGGCAGAATCTCCAGCTGTGGCCATTCGTAGATGACCACCTGTGCGGAAAAGTTCCGCACGATCAGGCTGATGGTGCGGCCATAGTAGCCATCGGAAGGGTTGCCGACCAGGCCGGCCCGGGCATACGCCGTCGTCCGGAAGAGTCTCATGGCGTTTCATCGAGCAGGTCCCGGACCTTCCGGCGCAACGCCGGACCATACACGGGATCGGTAAGGGCAAATTCGACGAAGGTCTCGTAGTAGCTCTCAAAGTTGCCGATGTCGTAGCGTTTCTCGTGGGCGGGCAGACGGACGGCCACGATGCGTCTCCCTTCCCGCAACATCAGCCGAATGGCGTCGGTGAGTTGCAGCTCCCCACGATGGTCGAACCCGGTTCGGCGGATCGCGTCGAAGAGCTGTGGCGCGAAGACGTAGCGCCCGGCGATCGCCCAGTTGCTCGGCGCGACCTCGGGTGCGGGCTTCTCGATCAGGTCGGTAACGTCGTAGGCGCCGGGACCTCCGGGCAGGGGATCCCCCGGCATCTCGACAATGCCATAGCGGGAGACCTCCTCGCGGGGAACCTCCTCGACGGCGATGGCGCAGGCTGCCCCGTGAATCTCGAAGGCCTCGATCAGCCGCGCGACGATCGGGGAGGGCTCGTGACGGCCGATGATCGAGTCGCCAAGGGCGACCACAAACGGCTCGGATCCGGAAAAGTGCTCCGCGTAACGGATTGCGTCCCCCAGCCCCCGTTGCTGCTGCTGTCGGGTGTAGAAATAGCTCGCGCCGAGCCGTTCAAACTCCAGCTCGGCGAGGAGCTCCTCCTTGCCACCCTCCCGGAGGGTCCGGATGAGGTCGGCGTCGACGTCGAAATGGTCCTCGATCGAACTCTTCCCCCGCCCGGTGACAAAGAGGAAGCGATCCATTCCGCACAGACTCAACTCCTCGACAATGTATTGGACAATCGGCTTCTTCCCGACCGGCAACATCTCCTTGGGCTGAGACTTCGTCGCGGGAAGCAGGCGGGTCCCCAGTCCCGCTACCGGAATGACCGCGTTCCGTATCGCCACGCTCAAGATCCTCTCTGTTCTTTAGGTCTCTTCTCTCACCGGGCGGGGGAGCGCCGCCGACGACTCTCCCCCGCCGAGTGCCCTACTTATTGCGAAGAGCCATCCCCGCGACAGGGAAGTTGAGCTGACCAAGCTCGAGCTGATAGAACGAGTGGTAGCCATTGAAGCGGGCCGCGCCGCCGAGTTCCTCCTCGATCCGCAGCAGTTGATTGTACTTGGCGATCCGATCGGTGCGCGAAGCCGAGCCCGTCTTGATCTGCCCGGCGTTGGTCGCCACGGCGAGGTCGGCGATGAAGGCGTCCTCGGTCTCTCCCGAGCGGTGGGAGATGATCGCCGTGTAGTTGTTGGTCCGAGCCATCTCGATCGCCTCGAGCGTCTCGGTGAGGGTCCCGATCTGGTTGACCTTGACCAGGATCGAGTTGGCGACGATCTCGTCGATCCCGCGGGCCAGATACTTGGTATTGGTCACGAAGAGATCATCCCCGACCAGCTGGACGGTATCCCCGAGCTCCTCTGTGAGGGTGGCCCAGCCGGCCCAGTCGTTCTCGGCCAACCCATCCTCGATCGAGATGATCGGGTACTTTTTGACCCAGTCGACCCAGTAGGCCACCATCTGCTCGGAGGTCAACTGCCGCCCATCCGACTTCTTGAAGATGTAGTGGCCATCCTTGAAGAACTCGGAACTGGCCGGGTCGAGCGCGATGGCGATCTGCTCGCCTGGAGTATAGCCAGCGGCCGTGATCGCTTCGAGAATCGCCTCGATCGCTTCATCGTTCGACTTGAGGCTCGGCGCGAACCCGCCTTCATCCCCGACCGCCGTCGAGTAGCCCCGCTTCTTGAGGACCCCCTTGAGCGTATGGAAGACCTCCGTTCCCCAGCGCAGCGCCTCAGCGAAGGTGGGGGCGCCCGCGGGGACGATCATAAACTCCTGGAAGTCGACATTGTTGTCGGCGTGTGCTCCCCCGTTGATGATGTTCATCAGCGGCACGGGCAGGACACGGGCATTGGTGCCGCCAATATAGCGATAGAGCGGAATCTCCAGCTCCGCCGCCGCGGCGCGCGCCGCCGCCAGCGAGACGGCCAGCATCGCGTTCGCGCCCAACTTCGACTTCGTCGGCGTACCGTCCAACTCGATCATCGTCTGGTCGATCTCGACCTGATCGAAAGCGTCGAGTCCAATCAGCGCGTCCGAGATCACCTTGTTGACGTTATCGACCGCCAGTCGTACCCCTTTGCCCAGGTAGCGCGTCTGCTCCCCATCGCGCAGTTCGACCGCTTCGTTCTCTCCCGTCGAGGCGCCCGAGGGAACCGCGGCTCGGCCGACAATCCCACTCTCCAGCAGGACCTCCGCCTCAACCGTCGGATTGCCCCGTGAATCGAGAATCTCACGCGCCAGAATCTGATCAATCATGCTCATATCGCAACTTCTCCCTTACTTATCGGTCAAGATCATCGGGCCCTCGGGCCGCGATGTCGCTTCTACTTTTCAGAAAAACGTCCAGAAATACGAAAAAAAGAACAACAGACGGAGTGGCGCGGGTTGCCTCCCGGCGCTTCTCCGGGTCCCCCTCAAAAGAGGTACTTGAGCGCAAACTGAACCTGCCGCGGATTGACCAGGGTGTTGACCGCGGCCCCGAACGCAGGCGACTCCAGGATACGCACTGGAATGGCAAAATGCGACCGGTTCCAGACATTGAAGGCCTCGACGCGGAAGGTGAGCGACTGGTCATTCCAAATCGTGATCTGCTTGGAGAAGCTCAGATCGGTCTTGAAGACGCCTCGGGCCCGCCAGGTGTTGCGTCCGACACGACCATTCTCGCCAAGTGGAGCGAGCAGGTCCAGCAGAGAGCCTTCGACCGAGAGCAGCCGTGGTCCCTGCGACAAGGCGCGGATCGTCCGCGTCGAGTCGATTCGATCGGTCAGGTTGCCGTCCAGATTGACGTCATAAGTGGTATTGACCGTATACGGCTGGCCCGTCTGCCAGGTCGAGATCGCGCCCCACTGCCAGCCCCCGAGGAGGGCGCCCGTCAGGCCCCGCGCCTTCTGGTAGCGACCGAGCAGTGGCAGATCCCCGAGCAGGCTCCCGACAAAGCGGTGACGGATATCGAAGGCCGCACTGCCCCGCTCGAGCCGCATGGCCCGATCATCCTGGGGAAGCGCAAAGGATCCAGCCAGGTCGAAGACGTCCGAGACCTCGTCGATGGCGTGCGACCAGGTGTAGGCCGCGGTCCACTGGATCCCACGCAGGAAGCGCCGGCTGAGCGTGGTCTGCAGCGCGTGGTAGCTCGATGCCGCCGAGGAGTCGAAGACAGTGTAGGCGCCAAGGTGGGGGTTAGGCCGAGTCGACTGGTCGGCTGCCCCTCCCAGCGGTGGAAGCGCCACGGCCAGGATCGGATTCTGGGTCAGCCCAATCGGATCGACTGGCAGGGTGATGGCGTTGGGTCCTCCGTTTGGTGTCCGGAACCGGGTCAGCCCGACTCCCCTGCTCCCGACATAGGCGACATTGAGCAGGATCTCCCGGCCCAACTCCCGCTCCAGTTGCAGATTGAATTGAAACGTCGTCGGAGCGCGAAGACTCTTTTCCGGCAGGGTGAAGGCCAGTCCGCCGCCGGATGGGCGCAAGCCGACTGCCCCAGGATTGAAGAGGAGCCCGAGCACCGCCGGAATCGCACCCTCCGGTATATTGAGCGCGTTGAGGCTGCCATCCCGAATCAGCGGACGGCTGGTCAGCGCCCCGGCACGCCGCAACTCGAGGGGCACAAACCGCGGGTTGAAGACCGCGATATTCCCCGAGAGCCCCGGTTGGAAAAAGAGGTCCTGCGCGTACGAGAAGGTGTTGACGTCGACGTTGAACGGGATGAAGGTCGGAAAGACATTGCGAGACTGGCTGACGACGCTTCCCAGGGTGACGTCGTAGTAGACCCCGGCGCCCCCCCGCAGGACCGTCTTCCCGGCCTGGGTCCGCGATCGCGCCGCCGGATCCCACGCGAACCCGACGTGGCCCCCGACGTTGTTGCGGTCGGGTTGAAAGATCTCTCCTCGACCATCCAGAAACAGGCTGAGGGCCCGCCGGGTCAGGTCATAGGAGTTGAGCAGCTTGGCCGTGTCAAAGGTCAACTGGCCGGAGGTAAAGGGGGCGACGACCAGATACGACGGATCCGCCGTCGGCAACGGCAGGCCGCCGAATGTCCGCTCGATGCGCCGATTGACCTCCCGGGGAACGGTGTTGTACTCGTACCGAATCCCCAGGTCGAGGGTCAGCCCCTGCCGTGCCCGCCAATTGTTGTTCAAGAATGCGTTGTACTGCCAGAAGCGCAGCCCGATCGTCGAATCGGGAGTCCCGAGCGCCAGGGACTGGAAGATCCCTGTCGGAATCCCGAGGGCGGCCAGATCCGTACCCGAAAAATAGCCTGGCGACTCGCACGTTCCGAGTCGCGGACTTGGGGTGGGACCAAACTGGGTGATCTCCCGAATTGGCGCCTGATCGATCAGGCAGGTCAGGTCCGGGCTGCCCGCGAAGAAGAGCTGCGGCCGAAAATTTCGATTGAGAAAACTGTTGAGCTGAGTCCGCCGGAGATCGGCCCCTACCTTCCAGGTTTGGCTGCCCCGGAAAGCGGTCAGGGTATCCGCCACCTGGATCGTGTTGTTGACCCGCGCCTGGGGAAAGAGATAGACGTCGAGCCCGACCGGACTGAAGGGCGAGATCGTCACTTGGCCAACCGGTCCCAGACCGCTCTCGACCTCGAACGTTCCGCTGCTCGGACGATAGTCGACAAAGGGCAGCGGGAAGTCCGGACTGCTCAGATTCGAGAGGCGTCGGGCATTGAGCAGGAAGGGCTCTCCCGGCGCCAGGCGGGACGGCGTCAAGGCCGGGTCCCGGCGCTCGGTGAAGCGAAGTCGGGTGCGCCCGTAACTGGCGCGGAGCTGATTGGCCAGAGCGGGGGAGAGCTGGCTCGTCAGAAAAAGCGAGAGATTGTGGGTCCGGACTTCCGGTTTCACCCCGGAAAAGATCGCGCCCCCAACCGCCGGAACCTGTCGCTGGTCGCGCGTGTCGTTGTAACGCCCCGTCAGGTTGTGAGTCTTCTCCCCCCCGAAGAGGCGAAAGGCGTGGTCGATCTTCAACGAGAAGAGGGTCGCCGTTCCGTCGGCCGGCAGGACCTGGGTGAAGGTGTTGGGACCGTACGGCCCCACCGGATGGTTCGGGAAGGGGAAGAGAGAGAAGACCGAATCCCCGGCGACGAAGGTCGGGGTGAAGGTCACGGGGAAGCCGTCGTCCGAACCGACGGAGAAGCCGCTCCCCCCAAAGTTGAGAAATCCCCGCTGGGCCACCGTCGGGACCGCGAAATGGGTCTCTTGACGCGCCTGAATCTGCTGCCGCTCGAAGGAACCGAAGAAGAAGGTCTGCCCCTTGCGGATCGGCAGACCAACCGCAGCGCCGCCCTGCAGCCGTTGAAACGGGTCTTCCCCCTCCGCCGGATTGGGCTGGACGAGAGGGATCGGAGCGGCCACGCTGTTGGGACGGATGACGACAGGAATGGTTCGAGGATTGACCGGAACCCCTCTCTGGAACCGGTCGATGACGGTCGCCGTCAGGGGGAAGCTCGGTGTTTGCGCCGCAGAGTAGTCGAAGAAGTTGCGCGCGTTGAGCGCGTCGTGATTGAAGAACTGGTAGAGGGTCCCGTGCACCTGGTTGGTCCCCGCACGCGAGACCGCGTTGACCTGGGAGCCGACATTGCGACCGTTCTCGGCATCCCAGAGGTGGGTGACGATCTGGATCTCGCGGGTACTCTCGATACTCTGAGGGACCAGGGCAACAAAGCCCTGCCGACGAACCCCGACATCCTCGTCGTTGTTGTCCGATCCATCGACGGTGAAGTTGTTGGAGCGGGCGCGTTGTCCGTTGACCGAGAACTGGCCCGCGGTTCCAATACCGGCCCCGATCCCAGGACCTGAGACTCCCTTGACCTCGGGCGGCGGCACGACCCCGGCCGCGAGCAGCGCCAGGTCGTCAAAAGTCCGTACACCGGCGAGGGGGAGCAGCTCGAGCATCCGCTCATCAGCATTGGCGCGCCGGGTCGGATCGAGCTGGTTGGTCACCCGACCCGGCGCATCGTCGGCGGGAAGCGCGGGAGTCGGCGCAGGCGGTCCGACGGGCGGCGTCACAGGGGGAGTCGGAGGCGGCGAGGGAGGCGCCCCACCTCCACCCGGCGGAGCGACGACGGGCTGGAGGACAATGTCCGGAACGGTCTCAAACGTCTTGTTGAGCTGGATCTTGATCGGTTCCCGGGTCGGCTGTACCACCTCGAAGCCATCCTTGCCAGCTTCGAGCACATACCGTCCCATCGACAGAAAAGCGATCTGGTAGCGTCCTTCCTGATTGGTGAGGGTCGCCCGCTGATTGCCCGTTTCGAGATTGACCGCGCGGACGCGGGCTCTCGGTACAGGATTGCCGGCTCGATCGACGACGCGACCCGCGAGCGTCCCCGTGATCGTGTTCGTCAGGCGAGCGCTTCGCGGCGCCGTGGCGGCGACAACTCCTCCCCACGGGGCGAGGAGTTGTGTCAGAATCAGAGTCAGGATCAGACTGGGGGTCTGCCAGCGGCGCAGAGACTTCGCGTGTCGTTTTTTGGGGGGGGTCAGGAACATCAGGGTCTCTTCTCCGGAAATCGGTAGACCGCTCTCCATCGCCATTCCGACGCGGCCTCGCGGTTTACGCGCGACTGGAACGCAATGATCAGGGTCGGTCACCTCTCTCCAAACGCTCTCTCGTCCAAACGCTCTCTGGCCACGGGCAGTCTCTCTGGGGGCAACCGCCACGGGACGTCCGCCACGCCCTGGCCATCCGAATCTCAAGCGAGGACCAGTCCTTTCATCTTCTACAAATCATCTTTCACGAACAGCCTTCGGTGAGGTTCCAAAAAGCCCAGGATGCAGGGATTATTGTCAGAGACTGGATTTTTATAAAACGGTATCTTACCTTGCAAGATGGCAATGTCAACCAGCGGAAAATCTGGCGCGACCACGCTGGGCGGAGCGGCAACTGGAGGGAGCCAGATCGAGTGCGGTCTCCCTGCGTCGCCTCCTGATTCCACAGGAGGCGAGAAGAGTCGCCTCTCCCTGGCCGAGATCAAACCCGGATTGAGTCCGATTGTGCCCTGTTAAGCCCCCTTGCGTGATGGAGAGGGTCAATCCCAGAGAAAGTCTGACACGATGATCGGCCAGCCCCTGCCCCAACTGGAGAACGAAGAGGCGCTGCTTCAACCGCTGGAAGAAGGCGATTTCGAAGCGCTCTACGAGCTGGGCCGGGATCCCAGGATCTGGGAACAACACCCGCAATCGGATCGCTGGAAGGAAGAGATCTTCCGTCGTTTCTTCGATGAGGCCATCGAGAGTCAGGGGGCTTACCGCATCATCGAGAAGTCCTCGGGGAGCCTGGCGGGAACGACACGGATCTACGACGCGGATGTGGCGAGGGGAAGGATCAAGGTCGGCTATACTTTTCTGGCGACCCGCTTCTGGGGGACGGGGCTCAACCTGAGGGTCAAAGAGCTGCTCTTGAACGAGCTCTTCTCGACCTTCGAGGAGGTCCTCTTCGAGATCGGGGAGCGGAATGGGCGTTCGCGGACGGCCATCGGGCGGCTCGGAGCATGCCAGGTGGAGGGTAGCGAGGGGATCCTGACGCCGACAGTCAGCGGAGGGCAGCAGCGTCTGCTCTACCGGATCACCCGCGAAGAATGGATGGCCCAGGGGGCGAGGGCCCGCGCCCGGGCGTCGAACGGCTCAGTTTGAGGCTCATTGGCCCATCGCACAGAGGGCGGTGGGCCGCAGGAAAGAGTGACGAGAGAAAGACCAGGAAGGAGAGAGGGATGAACTGTCCAGCTTGTTTTGCGGCGCTGCCGGATGGGGCGAAGTTCTGTGGCGCGTGCGGCGCGCGGCTCGAAGCAGAGGGTGGAGGACAGGCGACGAGCCGCTCTGGAGGGGGGCACGGCATTCACCCCGGCATTCAGATTGACGCGGATGGGCACGGACGTGGACGCGGGTACACCTACTCGATCGAACACGGGTCGGCCTTTGCGCTGGCGGTGCTGCAGCTCCAGACGGAACAGTCGATACAGGCGGAGGCTGGGGCCATGGTCTCGATGTCTGCAAACGTCGAGTTGCAGTCGGAACTCAAAGGGGGTGTGCTCGGGGCACTCAAACGGGCGGTCGGGGGGGAGTCGGCGTTTCTCTCGACCTTTGTCGCGCGGGGAGGGCCGGGTGAGGTGACGCTCGCGCCAGCCATGCCGGGCGACATCGCGGCGATCGAGATGAACCAGCAGACCTTCTTCGTGCAGTCGAGTTCCTACCTCGGTGGGGATTCGACACTGCAGGTCGATACGCGGTGGGGGGGAGCCCGGACCTTCTTTAGCGGGGAGGGGCTCTTCGTGCTGCAGGTACAGGGAACGGGGCTGCTCCTCGTCTCGTCGTTCGGAGCCATCCACCGCCGGCGGCTCGCTCCAGGGGAGCGGTACGTCGTCGACACGGGCCACCTCGTCGCCTGGGAGGGAAATATGCCATACCAATTGCGCCAGGCCTCGTCGTCGGGCTGGTTGCGAAGCATGGCCAGCGGGGAGGGGATCGTCGCCGAGTTCAGCGGTCCGGGGGAGATCCTGATTCAGACGCGAAATCTCGCCGCCTTTGCCGGGATCCTCAAACCCTTCTTCCCGAGCCAGTCGGGCGGCGGCAGCCTCGGATAGGACAAGAGCGCCCGTCTGGGAGAAAACCAGACGGGCGCTCGCGCTGGGTGCTTACCGACGCCGGGTGTTGAGCAGAAACTGCAGGAGAAAGGCGAAGAAGTTGGCGAAGGTGAGGTAGAGGCTGATCGTCAGATCGATTGCCCGCTCCCAGGTGTTCTCGCTCCGTTCGAGACGGAAGAAGTGGTAGAGAAAGAAGCCGGAGAAGACCAGCATCCCGATCCCCGAGTAGAGCAGGTTGACCGTTCGGGAGAAGCAGACAAAGATCCGAACCAGCCCGACGACGACCAGGCCGATCACCCCAACCAGCAGAAAGGGGGCGAGGCTGCTTGCATCGAACCCGGTGAAGGTGGTGAACGCCCCGGCGAGGAGCATGACGGCGGTCGTTCCAGTCAGCGACTGGAGAACGATTCCCGGGCCCTGCTCGGCGATGGCGAGACCGACCAGCGGGCCCAGCATCATGCCGTTGAGAAAGCCCCATCCGGTCAGCAGCCCGATGGCGAGGAGGCCGTCCCCAGCCGCGCGTACGATCATCATGCCGATGATGGAGAGGACCAGCAGGCCGATCATGGGCAACCATCCGCGGATGCGCCGGCCAGCGTAGGCGCCCATTCCCGCAGTGGCGATCGTCAACGAGAGGAGGCAGAGCACCTTGGCGGTGAGCGGAGTGCTCTCGGCGGGAAGCAGGCGGATCCCCGCGAGCAACAGGAGAAGGCCAATCAGAACTGACCCGACGATGCCCCGCATCGACTGCAGATCGGAGCGGAGTTGAGTGGCCAGATCGGCTCGTTGCTGGTAGTAGTAAGTGGGAGTCGGCATACGGGTACCTCCAGTTCCGCGAGTCGCGGCGGTAATGAGCGTCAACTTCAGCTGAGTCCGAGGAGCACGGCAGCGCCTCTTCCAGTTCGCTCTGACGAATTGGCATTCTACCTGATTCAAGGCAGAAATCGCGAGGGGGACGAGGGGTCTCCCTCGTCGAAGACGGCCTCGGTTTGCAGCGCGAGTTCGAGCTGTTCGAGGTAGGCCTCGTGGGTCAGATCGATGGCGCCGAAGTGGTCCATGTGAGGCGTGCGCATCTGGACATCGAGCAGGCGGAAATGGCGGGCACGCAACCGGTCGACGAGCGCGACGAGCGCGATGTGGGAGGCGGAGGAGACGCGGCTGAACATCGATTCGCCGAAGAAGACGGAGCGAAGGGCGACCCCATAGAGTCCCCCGACGAGCCCCTCGGCGGTCCAGACCTCGACGGAGTGGGCCAGGCGGCGGTGATGGAGTTCGGTGTAGAGGGCGATCATCTCCTCGCTCAGCCAGACCTCCCGCGGAGTGACCTGAGCGTGTCTGGCGCAAGCGCGGATCACCTCTGGAAAAGCGCTGTTGACGCGGATCTCGTGGGGGAGTCGACGCATGGTCTGCCGGAGGGAGCGACGGATGTGGAAGCGATCATCGAGGGGCAGCACCGTGCGGGGTTCGGCGAAGAACCACTCGATCCGGCCATCCAACCCCCGCGCCATCGGAAAGTAGCCCGCCTGATAGCCGAACAGCACCTGCTCGGGCGTGATCTCTGATGTTCTGACGGATCGTCTCGATCGCCCTTCTTCCATAATCAAAATTTGTACCATGAATCGCCCTGCCGGCCAATGGAGGGAAGTCGCGGGCGGAAGGTGCGCAATGGGGCGGTTCGTGCTATCTTGACCCGATTTCGGACGCCAGTCCGGAGTGGGCCCAGGTAAAGTGGGCCCAGGTAGTCATCAGGGTAGTCAGCGTAGTGTGGATCCGACGAACCAGGCAGGGGAGGGACGAGATGGGAACTGGAGAGATCGCGAAGAGCGGCCAGTGGGCGAATCGACAAAAGAGAGGGCCATCCCGAAGAGGGCGAGGAAGAACGGTCTGGGCGCTGCTCTGGCTGGTGACGGTCGGGGTGAGTGGAGGGCTGGCGGGTCAGGCGCCACGACCGCTCGCGATCGAATACCGGGTCGCCTTCCCTGCCCCTCACACCCACCTCTTTGAAGTGACGATGAAGGTGGGAAGAGCCACCGGAGCGACGCTCGACCTGCAGTTGCCGGTCTGGACACCGGGATCCTACCTGGTCCGTGAGTATGCGCGCCACGTGCAGGATTTTCGTACGAGCGATGGAGCGGGCCGACCTCTCCGCTGGGAGAAGATCGACAAGGCGACGTGGCGGGTGGCCACGCAGGGGAGCGA